>JBAWVV010000076.1:0-13715 GCA_037147115.1 Planctomycetia bacterium
GAGGCCGCCGGGAGGCACGGTGCCGGGAAGCGCAAGATGTTGCCCATTAGAGGCTTAGCGCTGGGCAGGGGGATTTGGCGATGCAGCCGGGCCCGGCTGCCGCTGGGTGTCGGCCGCAGGCTCCTGGTCGGCCGTGCCGCCGAGGAGCTTCTCCACCGCCTTGCTGATCACCTCATCCCCCTTCGCCTCCGGCCCCTTCAGCTCCCCCTGCCACCAGACCCGCAGATAACCCTGCTGATCGATGACATAGACCGTCGGCCAGATCGTGTTGCCCCAGGCCTTCCAGGTGGCTGAGTCGCCGTCGAACTGCACCGGGTAGTCGATCCCCGCCTCTTTGGCAGCCGTGATCACCGCCTCGGGCTTCCGCTCCCGGTCTGTTTCCGGGCTTTGGATGCCGATCACCACCACCCCCTTGTCGGCGTAGGCGCGGTGCCATTCGGCGTAGATCGGGAGGTTGCGCTGGCAGTTGACACATTCGAAGGCGTAGAAGTGAAGGATCACGACCTTGCCGCGAAGACTGGCGAGTGTGAGCGGTGCGGAATTGATCCAGGTGGCTGACGGCGCCAGCTCCGGAGCCATCGGATAGATGCGGTCGAGCGTCACCGTGTCGAACGGGGCGCCGACCAGCCGTCGCCATTCCTTCTGCTGCTCCTTCGAGAGGAGATCGCCGGGGAGCTTGAGCTCCCTTTCGCGCGCCGCCAGGAGAGCCGCTTTTTCGAGGTCCCCCGGACCTCCCCCCGACTGAAACACCCTCCCGAGCGCCGCGGCTGCCGATTCGGTGCCGCGGGCGGCGGCGAGGAGTTTTTCCTGTTGCGCCGGCTCGAGCGCGACCACCTCGGCGACGTCTTCTCGGAGGAGCACGCGCCCCCCTTGGGCACGCCGCTCGAGGTCGGCAAGGCGGAGGAGCTTCTCGCGCGGCAGAGATTCGGTGAGCCAGGTCTTCACCACCTTCTCGACCTTCGTGATCGCGGCGCGTTGCTGAACGGGAGGGAGATTGCGGGCCCGCCACCAGTCGCCGTCGACGGTCGCGAAGAGCTGCTCGAGCTGACCGAGCTTGGCTCCCTCGATCCCGAGCTCTGCCTGCACCTGGGGCGTGTGGAGCAGTGCGAGAATGACCTGGGGGACGTAGGTGGCCGGACTGAAGGGGAGGGACGGGGCGGCCGGCTTCGTGGCGGCAGCCGGGTCTTGAGCGCTCACTCGGGCCGGCGCGACGAGGGAGGCGACGAGCGTGGCCGCGACGACGTGCCGGCGGAGGAAGCGGAGGGAAAGAGGGCGCATGCGCGGGCGACTCCCAGTGGACGGCGGGCGGGCTTCAGAAGGGCCACAGGAGCGGCGCGAGGATCACCGTGAGGATCATCACGAGGATGTTGAGCGGGCCGCCAAAGCGGAGGTAGTCGGTGAATTTGTAGCCTCCGGGGCCGTAGATCATCAAGTTGGTCTGGTAGCCCATCGGCGTGGCGAAGCCGCAACTGGCGGCGACCGTCACCGCCATCACGAACGGCATCGGGTTGACCCCCAGATCCTCGGCGGTCTTCCAGGCGATCGGGAAGGTGAGGACGGCCGCGGCGTTATTGCTCATCAGCTCCGTGAACACCATCGTCACGAGGTACACCGCCGCCAGGAGGGCATACGGGTGGCGGCCCGCCACGTCGATCGTCGCCCCGGCCACCATCTCGGCCAGGCCCGTCTTCTCCATCGCCCGCGCCAGGCCGAAGCTGGCGGCGATCAGCAGGAGCGACTCCCACTCGATCGCGTCGCGGGCCTCGTCGGAGGTCAGACAGCGCGTGGCGACAACGACCGCCGCTGCGACCAGCGCCGCCGCCACCATCGGCACCAGTTCCAGCGTCGCCGCCGCGACCATCGTCACCAACACAATCAGCGCCAAGGCGGCCCGATCGTGCCGCGGGGGGCGGGAGTCGCTCACCTCGCTGACGAGATAGAAATCGCGGTTGCTGCGCTGCCGGGAGACAAAGCCGGGCGCGGCCTCCAGCAGGAGCGTGTCGCCCGGCTGGAGGACGATGTCGCCGGTCTTCATCCGCAACCGTTCGCCATTGCGCCCCACGGCGATGACGACGGCGTCGTAGCTCGAACGGAAGCGGGCATCGCGGATCGACCGGCCCACCAGCGGGCAACTATTGGAGACGACCGCCTCGATGAGCGTCCGCTCCGACCGGGGGCCGTCGAGCGTGAAGAGCTGATCGGTGGCCGGCCGCAGGCCACGGAGCTTCTGCAATTCCACCACCGACTCGACGACCCCCACGAACACCAGCCGGTCGCCATCCTCGAGGCGCTCAGTGGGGGCCACCGGCGCAAGGAAATGGCCGCCGCGGTCGATCTCCATGAGAAACAGCCCTTCGAGGCCGCGCAGCCCCGCCTCCTCGATCGTCCGCCCGGCAAGCGGGCTCCCCTCCTCCACGACCATCTCGAGGGTGTATTCGCGCGGGTCATCGCCGACGCTCATCGCCGGCCGCCGGTCCTTCAGCAGCGTGCGACTGGCGAACACGAGGTAGACCATCCCTGCTAGAAGGAGCGGCACGCCAAGGGGGGTGATCTCGAACATCCCCAGCGGCGCGCCGGTCTTTCCCTTCACCAGCCCGCTGACGACGATGTTCGTGCTCGTGCCGATGAGGGTACACAAGCCCCCGAGGACGACCGCGGCGTTCATCGGCATCAGGAGCTTCGAGACGCTGAAGCGGTGCTTCTTCGCCCAATCGCGGATCGCCGGCACCATCAGCGCAACGACCGGGGTGTTGTTCATGAAGGCCGACACGAAGGCGGGGCCGACCATCGTGCGGAGCTGCGCCGAGGCGAGCGTGGCCGGCCGGCCGAGCACCCGATCGACGACCGTGGCCAATGCCCCGGTCCGTTCCACCGCGGCGGCCACGACAAACAGCGCCGCCACCGTGATCATCCCCTCGTTGGCCATTCCCTTGAGGGCCTCCTCGGGGGTGAGGATCCCCGCAGCGAGGAGCACGACCACGCCCCCGATCATCGCCATGTCGGGGCCGCGCTGGCCGATGAGGAGCGCAACGAGCGTGGCGCAGACGACCAGCGCCGTGAGAAGGGCGGGCCAGTCGCCGGCAGGGGCAGCTGCCGCGAGCAACGGAAACGGAGCAAGCATCGACGGCCCTGGCAGACGACTCGTAAGGTAACCGCGCGAAACAACCGGGAGAATTGACCCCACGGGCCGCGTCGACGCAAGACGAGAACAGTCCGCAACCCTGACGGCACGCGATCCACGACCACCGTTTCGGCCGCCGTTTTCAGGCGAGAATGTCGCGGATCACCCGGCCGTGGACGTCGGTCAGCCGGCGATCGACCCCCGAATGGCGCGCCGTGAGCCGCTCGTGGTCGATCCCCAAAAGCCACAGGATCGTGGCGTGGAGGTCGTAGCCGGTGGTGACGTCGCGATGGGCCTTCCACGACCACTCGTCACTTTCCCCATACGCGACGCCTGGCCTGATCCCGGCGCCGGCCAGCCACGAGACAAACGTGCCGCCGTTGTGGTCGCGCCCCACGTTCCCCTGGCTGAAGGGCATCCGCCCGAACTCGGTCGTCCAGACCAGGAGCGTGTCGTCGAGGAGGCCCAGGCGACCGAGGTCGGCCAGGAGCGCGGCGGCTGGCTGGTCCATCCCCTTGGCCGCCGCGCCGAGCTCGCGCGGGATGTCGGTGTGGTTGTCCCAGTTGAGCGACCCGCCCCCCGGCCCGCTCCACACCTGCACGAACCGGGAGCCGCGCTCGAGGAGCCGGCGGGCGAGAAGACAGCGCCGGCCGAAGTCGGCGGTCTCTGGCTGATCGAGGCCGTAGAGCTTTTCGGTTTCGGCCGTCTCGCTCGAGAGATCGAGCAGCTCCGGCGCGGAAAGCTGGAGCCGGGCGGCGAGCTCGTAGCTGGCCATCCGGGCCGCGAGCCGATCGTCGCCAGGGCGAGCCTCGCCATGGAGGGCATTGAGCCGGCGAAGCACCTCGAGCCCCTCGGCGCGGCTCGCCGCCGTGATGTCGGTGCGGTCGGAGGGGGGCCGGAGATGGGAGATCGGCTGAGGGGCCGAGGCCTGGATCACCGTGCCTTGATGGTTGGCGGGGAGAAAGCCGGCGGTGAAGGCGCTGCGGCCGTTGTAGGGAAGCCCACGGGCGTCGGGGAGCGTGACATAGGCGGGGATGTTGTCGGCGAGGCTGCCGAGGGCGTGCGAGATCCACGCGCCGGCAGCCGGAAACCCGGGGAGCACAAACCCGCTCGTCTGCAGGTAGCTCGCCGGGCCATGGACATTCGACGGCGACTCCATCGCCATCAGGAATGCCATCTGGTCGACATGCTGGGAGAGAAAGGGAAGCGCCGAGCTGACCCACCTTCCGCATTCACCATGCCGGGCCCAGGCAAACGGGCTCTTCATGACCGCGCCGGGCGTGCTGATGCTCGCCTCGACGCGCTTCCCAGCGCCCGGATCGAACGGCTGGCCGTGGAGGGCCTCGAGCTGCGGCTTGTAATCGAACAGATCACACTGGCTCGCCCCGCCGGTCATGAATAGCTCGACGACGCGCTTCACCCGTGGCTTCCCGCCATGGAGAAACGGCGCCGCGGCCGCTCCGGCCTCCTCGGCCGCGAGCAGCGCGCAGGCAATCCCCCCAAGCCCGCTGGAAAGCGTTTTCAAAACCTCGCGTCGAGCGTGTCGGTGAGTGGGAGTCATGCGTGGGGAGGCGACGCCGTGGGGGCAAACCGCTGCGGGATCAGTCGAGGTAGAGGAACTCGTTCGTATTGAGAAGCAGGTGAGCGGCGGCGGCGAGGCCGTGGCGCTCGGCGTGCGCCGCCAGCAGCGCCCGCTCCTCGGCCGAGGGGGCGCGGAGGAGAATGTGGCGGAAGAGCGCATCGATGCGTGTGTCGCCATCGCCCTGCACCCCGATCCGGGCCTCAATCCGCCCGGCTTGATGGAGCACAAAGGGATCATTCTGGAGAGCGAGCGCCTGCACGGCCGTCGTCGATTCGTTGCGCACCGGCACGAGCTGACCACCGTCGGGGACGTCGAGGGCATCCATGAAGGGATCGGGGACGGTGCGGAAGACGAAGCGGTAGATCGCGCGGCGGCGGTGGGCAGGAGCATCGACCGGGAAGTGTTCGTAGTCAAGAAACGCCGGAGCCCCGCCATCGGGCATGAAGGTCGCCTTCCCCTTGTCGAGGAAATGGACGACCGCCGGGCCCCCCATGGCGAGGTCGAGGCCATCGCCGAGGCCGACGAGCGTGTCCCGCAGTTGCTCGCCGGTGAGCCGGCGCCGGTGGGCGCGCCACAGGAGCCGGTTGTCGCCGTCGATGCCGGCGGCATCGGCGTCGAAGGCGACGGCCTGCTGCCAGGTAGCGCTCGAGAGGATGAGCCGGTGGAGGGCCGCGAGCGAGCCGGCGCCCTCGTCGCGGAACCAGCAGGCGAGCCAGTCGAGGAGCTCGGGGTGGCTCGGCTCGCTCCCCATGAATCCGAAATCGTTCGGTGAATCGACGAGCCCGCGGCCGAAGTGCCACTGCCACACCCGGTTGACGATGCTCCGCCACGTCAGGACGTTGCGATCGTCGACGAGGAATCGGGCCAGCGCCGCGCGCCTCGCCCCCTCGTCGTCGCCGCTCACAACGAGCTCCGCCGGCAATCCCGGCAGGCAGCCAAGCGCCGCCGGCCCCACCGCTTCCAGCGGCTTGGTCACCTCGCCGCGCTCGAGAATCCGGATCGGCCGCGGCGACTTCGCCGCCTTGAACGACCCTTGCGGCGCGAAGTCATTGGTGACGGCATAGACCTGCGCCGGCGGCGGCAGCGCCGCAAGCTCGGCCTCGACTTCTCCCCGCAGCAGTGCGAGGAACAGCGTCTCGGTCTCCGCTGCCGTGCGCTCGGCGGCGGGCTTGGCAAAGAGTGCGGCAAGCGTCTGGGGGAGTGGATCGCGATCGGCTGGCGCTAGCTCCGGGCCGCAGGCCGACAGTCGCAGCCGTCCCACCTGATGGCCTGGGGCCCCTTGGAAATCGAGGCGGATGGTGAGAATCGCACCCCCTTCCGCGGTCAACGGCTCGGCGAGATGGAAGACCGCTTCGTGGTTTTGGCCGTAGTGCGGATGGATGCTCCAGTGGGTGGTGGCCTGACCGTCGAGGGCGCCTTTCACCGGGTCGTTGCTGTCGGCGTGATCGGCAGCGGCCCGGGCGATCGCCACCGGCGTGGCCGGTTTGCCGGCCGCGCCGAGGGCGCGCGCCGCGACGGAAAACTCCGTCAGATGGAAATTGCCCGCCGGCTCGTAGCGCCCCGGGCCGCCGCTGGGGAGCGAGGGATCGGCGAGCGTCTCCAGACGGATGGCCCGGAGATCACTCAGCGTTGATCTGGCGCTAACGAGAATGGTGTCTTTCTCGGGCGTCGGCCCCGAGGCGAGCCAGGAGCCGTCGGGGAGGGGCGTGTGGATCGTGCCCGGCGACGCCACGCTCGTGATCGCAAGGATCTCGAGCGCCTCGAAACGCTCGGCGCGAGTCTGCTTCGAGATGGCGGCGGCGGCGAGGCGGGCGGCTTCGGTGGGCTCTTTCGAAGCCGCGAGGATCGCTTCATCGCGGCGCTCGATCGCGGTTCGGGCTGCGAGGAGCGTGCGGCGGCGGGCATGAATGGCCGGATCGGTGTCGTAGGGACGGTCGGCCCGGTCGATGCCGGCAAACACCGCCTGAAGGGCGTGATAGTCGCGCTGCGAGACCGGATCGAACTTGTGATCGTGGCAGCGGGCGCAATGGACGGTGAGGCTCTGGAAGGTGCTCATCACCGTCATCACGTAGTCGTCGCGATCGAGGTTCTGCGACATGAGATGGTCGACGGTGTCCTCACGCACGCCGACCATGAGGGTGTCGTCCCAGGGGCCGGCGGCGAGGAAGCCGAGGGCGGGAATCGCCTGTGGATCGTCGGGGAAGAGCCTATCGCCGGCCACCTGCTCGGCGACGAACCGACGATAAGGCTTGTCGGTATTGAAGGCGCTGATCACCCAATCGCGGTAGGGCCAGGCGTTGGGGCGGGCGTGGTCGTGGTCGTTGCCGTGGGTGTCGGCGTAATGAGCGGCATCGAGCCAGTGGCGGGCGAGGTGTTCCCCATGCCGCGGCGAGGCGAGGAGGGAGTCGATGACGGAGCCGAGGGCGCGATCGGGGCCCTGCGTGGCCTGGTCGGCTGCGAAGGCCTCGACGGCGTCGATCGTGGGGGGAAGTCCCGTGAGGTCGTAGTGAAGGCGGCGCAGGAGTGACCGCGGATCGGCCGGGGGGGCCGGAGTGATTCCCTCCTTCTCAAGCCGCGCCCGAATGAAGGCGTCGATCGGATGGCTCGCCCCTGCCGGAACGGCGGGGCGGACGAGGGGCTGAAGCGACCAGGGGGTGTCGGCGGCGGCAGGGGGAGCGCCGATCGCCGCGAGGAGGGCGAACGAGGCAAGACGGAGGATGGCGCGGTGGCTCGATCGCACGGTCGTTTTCCTAACCATGTTCCCCGGCCGCAGCTGCGGGCCTGCCGCAACAGCGAATCCTTCTCATGGTACCCTGACAGGCTGGGAAAGCCGCACGGTGAGCCCTATGCCGACGCTGATCGCACAAACCTTGCGCTGGAGACACCGCCGATGGGCGGGGCTGTGGGTGCTCTCACTGCTGCTGGCAGCTGGCTCTGCCGCGCCCGCCGCCGACCTCACGCCCCATCCTGCGTCACTGTTCATCGATCGCCCCGAGGGGGCAGAGCAGATCGTGATCCTCGACGCCATCGATGGCCACCGGGTCGATCGAACGCGCGAGGTGAGCTTTGAGGTGGCCGACGTGCGTGTCGCGCGCGTGTCGGCCACGGGCCTCGTTGTGCCGCTGGCCGACGGCGCGACGGAAGTCAGCGCCCGCCTCGGTGATCGCCACGTCACGATTCCGCTGGCCGTGAGCGGTGTGGCGAATCCGTCTCCGGTGTCGTTTGAACAGGAAGTCCAGGCGATCCTCACGAAGCATGCCTGCAATGCGGGGGGCTGCCATGGCAAGGCGGAGGGGCAAAACGGCTTCAAGCTCAGCCTCCTCGGCTTCGATCATGCCGCCGATCATGCGGCGATCGTGTCGCAGTCGCGCGGCCGGCGCATCAATCCCTCCGCGCCGGAAGCCTCGCTCCTCCTTCTGAAGGCCACTTCCGCGGTGCCGCATGGCGGCGGAAGAAAGATCGACGAGGGGAGCCCGGCGCACCGCCGGCTCCTCCGCTGGATCGCGGAAGGAGCGCGGGCCGACGGGCCCGACGATCGGCCGGTGGTCGCGCTTCTGGTCGAGCCGGCGGAGGTGAGGCTGCGGCCGGGGGAATCCCACCAGCTCCGCGTCAGCGCCCTCGATGCCGCCGGCGGACGGCATGGCGTCACGCGGGAGACCGATTTTATCTCGAATACCCCTGGGATCGTCGGCGCCAGCGCCGCCGGCGTGCTCCAGGCGGGGGTGATCCCGGGGGACGCGGCGATCCTCGTCCGCCATCTGGGCCATGTCGCCACGGTGCGGGTCGTTGTGCCGCGCGAGGGAATCGCCTTCGTGCGGCCGCCGGAGTTCAATGCCACCGACCGGCTCGTCCACGACCGCCTCGCCGCGCTCGGCATTCCGGTGGCGGAGCGCTGCGACGATGCCACGTTCCTCCGCCGCGCCAGCCTCGACACAATCGGCACGCTCCCCACCGCCGCCGAGGCCCGCGCGTTCCTTGCCGATCCCTCCCCTGACAAGCGGGAGAAGCTCGTCGAGCGGCTCCTCGAGCGGCCGGAGTATGCCGACTTCTGGACGATGAAGTGGGCCGACATCCTCCGGGCCGACAAATCAAAGATCGGGCCGCAGGGGGCCGTCGCCCTGACCCGCTGGCTCCACCGGCAGTTTGCCATCAATCGCCCCTACGACGAGTTTGTCCGGGCGATTCTCACGGCCGACGGCCCGGTCGGGCATGAGTCTCCGGCGGCGGTCTTCAAGGCGCTCGATGGCGCCGAAGTGGCGGCGCGATCGCTGAGCCAACTGTTCTTCGGCGTGCGGATCGAGTGTGCCCAGTGTCATCATCATCCAAGCGAACGCTGGAGCCAGGACGACTACGCGGCGCTGGCCGGTTTCTTTACCGGCGTGAAGCTTAAAGTTCTTCCCGGCGGCGGCGAGGGGGTGGTGTCGCGCGGGGGTGTCGATCTGCCCCATCCGCGCACCGGCGTGGCGGTGCCGGCGGCGGCGCTCGGCGCGGCGCCGGCTTCTTTTGGCGCGCCGTTCGCCGATCGCCGCCGGCTCCTGGCCGAGTGGGCCACCGCCCCCGACAACCCGTACCTCGCCCGGGCGATTGCCAACCGGCTCTGGGCTCATTACTTCGGCCGCGGTTTGGTCGAGCCGATCGACGATCTCCGCGCTACCAATCCCGCCACGAACGAGCCGCTCCTCGACCATCTCGAAGCGCGATTGAAGGCGCTGCGATTCGATCTCCGCGCCTTCACGCGCGAGCTGCTCGCCTCGCGTACCTATCAGCTCGCCGCCACGCCGGCCCCCGGCGCCGAGGAGGATCGGCGGCACTTCTCCCATGCCCTCCCCAAGGCGCTCCCGGCCGAGGTGCTCCTCGACGCGATCTGTCAGGCAACCGGCGTGCGGGAGTCGTTCAACGGCTGGCCGGAGGGGACGCGCGCGGTCGAGGTGTGGGACAATCGCATGCCGTCGTACTTCCTGAAAGTGTTCGGCAGGCCGGTGCGGGCAACGGTGTGCGAGTGTGAGCGGGGCACCGAGCCGAGCATCGCCCAGGCCCTCCATCTGATCAACTCACCCGAGATTGAGGCGAAGCTCAGCGCCCGCCACGGCACCGCCCGCCGGCTCGCCGAATCCGCGCTTCTACCGAAGGAGATTGTCGAGGAGCTCTGCCTGGCGACGCTCTCTCGGCCACCGACAGCGGGAGAGTTGGCGGCGCTGCTGCCACTGTTTGCCGGCGGCGGGGAGTCGGTCACTGGCAGCGGCGACGGAGATAAAGTGCTTGTGCGGCGTTCAGCGGTGGAGGATGTCCTCTGGACATTTCTCAATCGCACGGAGTTTCTCGGCAACCACTGACGGAGGGGAGCGATGGAAACATTCGCGATCGGCGGGCCCGCACGGCGGCGCTGTGACGGCGTCTCGCGCCGGCATCTGCTCCGCCTCGGCTCGGCCGGCATCTGGGGAGGGCTTGCGGGAGGGCTCTCGGGGCTTGCGCTGCCGGGGCTGCTTCGGGCGCAAGAAGCACGCCTGCCGGGGTCGCCCCAGCCGCGTGCGAAGAACGTGATCTTCATTTTCCTCGAAGGGGGCCCGCCGCAGCAGGACATGTGGGATCCGAAGCCGGGGGCTCCCGCCGAGATTCGCGGGCCCTTCAAGCCGATCCAGACGTCGGTGCCGGGGACGATCTTCACCGAGCACTGTGCGCGGTCGGCGCGAATCGCCCACAAGTTCACCGTTGTCCGCAGCCACACCCACGCCGACAACGGCCATGCCACCGGCTACCACTACGTGATGACCGGCCGCCGCGCCCCTTTTGCCGACGGCGAATATCCCGTTCCCACCAACGAACACTTTCCGTCACTCGGCTCGATCGTCGCCCGCGAGTGCGGCTCGGCCGGCACGGTGCCTCCCTACATCAATCTCCCCCATCCGATGTCGGCCGGTGGCTCGGGGTTTTATGGGCCGGAGCATGCCCCGTTTGTGATTGAAGCCGATCCGAGCCAGCCCGACTTCGAGGTCAAGGATCTCGGTCGGCTGGCGGGTCTCTCGGAGGCCCGGCTCACGCGCCGCCGCGATCTTCTCGAGCGGCTCGAAGCCGACCGGGGGGCGCTCCCGCTTTCCGGCCGCTCGGCGGCGATGGCGACCTATTACCGCAAGGCCAACGATCTGATCACCTCCCCGCAGGCCCGGGCCGCGTTCCGCATTCAGGACGAGCCTGAGAAGCTCCGCGAGGAGTATGGCCTGACGCAGATCGGGCAGGGCGCGCTCCTCGGCCGGCGGCTCGTCGAGGCGGGCTGTCGGTTCGTGGGGATCGATGCCCCCGGCTGGGATGTCCACTTCAACTGTTTCCCGTCGCTCTCGACCGACCTCATCCCGCCGGCCGACCGGGCCTTCGCTGCGCTCGTCGACGATCTCGACGCCCGCGGCCTTCTCGACGAGACGCTCGTCGTGATGATGGGGGAGATGGGGCGAACGCCGAAGGTGAATGCCCAGGCCGGGCGCGATCACTGGTCGATGGCCCAGTGCATCCTCTTCGCCGGGGCCGGGATTCGGGCCGGCCAGGTGATCGGCGCCACCGACGCCCAAGCGGCCGCGCCGACACGCGATCCGGTGAGCATTGCCGACTTCCGCCACACGCTGCTGTGGCTTCTCGGCATCGACTCGCGGACGGAGGTCAACGATCCCCTCGGCCGCCCCGTCTCCCTCTCCGACGGCGGCGTGCTGATTCCGGGGCTGATCGCGTGAGGGAGTGGGACTTGGCCAAGGAGCCGCTCTCTCGGTCCTTAAGTGACTTCCATTCACGGCGTGAATGATTATCATTCACCACATGAATGAAAACACACTTCCGCGACTGGCCGCGGGGGCGCTCCGCGAGCGGTTGCGGGTGATGCCCGCCGTGATCGTGAGCGGGGCCCGTCAGGCGGGTAAGAGCACGCTCGTGCAGGAGCCGGTGGCAGGGAAGCGGCACTATGCCACGCTCGACGATCTCGATGTCTGCGACCTCGTCCGGCGTGACCCAATGGCGCTGGTTGGCGGGGAGACGCGCCTAACCATCGACGAGGTGCAGCGCGAGCCCCTTCTCCTCCGGTCGATCAAGCGGGCGATCGACAAGCAGCGCGTGCCGGGGCGGTTCCTCCTCACCGGATCGGCGAACCTCCTTCTGATGCGCGGAGTGTCGGAGTCGCTCGCCGGGCGGGCGAGCTATCTCACACTCTGGCCGATGACGCGTCGCGAGCAGGCGGGGGCTGGCCGGGGGGGGCTGTGGCCGGAGTTGTTGGCGGCGGACGATGCGTCGTGGCGCGAGGTGCTCGGTGACCACGACGCCGAACCGGAAGACTGGAAGCGACTGACACGACGGGGAGGCTTTCCTACTCCGGCCCTCCATCTCCGCACCGACCGGGAGCGGTCGATCTGGTTCGATGGCTATGTCCGCACCTACCTTGAACGCGATCTCCAGGATCTCGCGTCGATCACGGCGCTCCCCGACTTTCGCCGGCTGATGCGGGCTGCCTGCCACCGTCTCGGCCAGATGGTCAATCAGACGGAGCTCGGCCGCGACGTTGCACTTCCTCAGCCGACCGTCCACCGCTATCTCAATCTCCTCGAGACGTCTTATCTGCTCCTGCGGATTCCGGCCTTCGCCCGCAATCGCACCAAGCGGCTGATCAAGTCGCCCAAGCTCTATTGGGGCGACACCGGCGTCGCCCTCCATCTTTCAGGGAGCGACGAACCCGGCGGAGCGCATCTCGAGAATCTCATCCTCAACGACCTCCTGGCCTGGCGGGATTCGAGTGGGGAGAGGATCGATCTCCATTACTGGCGCACCGTCACTGGCGAGGAGGTCGATTTTGTCGTCGAAGCTGGGGAGCGATTGATTCCGATCGAGGTGAAGGCGACGACCCGGCCGCGGCTGGCCGACGCTGCCGGCCTCCTCGCCTTCCGGTCCGAATATGGCAGGACTGCGCGGGCAGGGCTCCTGCTCCATGCCGGCAAGACGATCCAGTGGCTCGCCCCAAGCATCCTCGCCGTTCCATGGTGGCGGGTGCTCTGAAGAGACCCTGGCGCCTCACGCCCGTTCGTGCCGCAGGCTCGGGTCGACGGCGGCGGCAGCTTTGGCGGCATCGAAGCCGGCGCCGAGGAAGGTGGCGAGGCGGGCGGCGATCGTGGCGGGGCTTTCGAGAACGTCGAGATACTTCACGTCGAGCACGTCCAGCACGCCCTCCTTCCGCAGGTAGACAAGCAACGACCGCACCTGGCTCACCTGTCGAAATCTGGGCAATCTGCACCGACTCCTCGCCCGTCGTGCCGATCATGGCTTCCGGCGAGACGATCGGCAGGGGGCCCCTCAGCGCCCTCCCGACTGCGGCTTGACCGAGATTTTTGACGCATGCACAAAAGATCAGACGGCTGCCGTCGTTGATCCCACGAGTTTGCCTGTCGAGATCGATCCATGGCCACCGTGCTCGTTGATGACCAGTGCCTCATCCCCGGCGACCTCGCCACGCTCGCGGCGTTTCGCCGCTGGGCCCTTTCGGATGATTTTCCGACGACCGGCCGGATCGACTGGGTTGCGTCCCATATCGAGGTTGATAGGTCGCCGGAAGACATCTTCACGCACGGCACGCTGAAGACCGCTCTGATCGCCCGGCTGTGGCCGCTGGCAACCGGTCGCGGTATCCATCTCTTTGCCGGTGAAACACGCGTCTCTTCCGAGGCGGGCAATCTGTCGGTCGAACCGGACGTCGTGGCCGTCTCTGACGACGCCATCGAAGCGGGCCGGGTGCGACTCGTGCCTGCGATTGGGGGCAAGCCCGACCGGTTTGTCGAACTCGAAGGTGCCCCCGACCTGATCGTCGAGATCGTCAGTGATTCCTCGACGAGGAAAGACACCCAGCGGTTGCCTGCTTCCTACCATGCGGCGGGCGTGCGGGAGTTTTGGCTCATCGATGCCCGGCGGGCCGACGTGCAGTTCACGATCAACCGCTGGGAGCCTTTGGGCTACGTGGCCGACACCACCTCCGACGGCACCTCCCGCTCG
>JBAWVV010000077.1:0-13714 GCA_037147115.1 Planctomycetia bacterium
AGGATCGTCAGACTGGCGACAATGGCGCCGCAGATCGATGGACGCATGAGAGGATCGACCTTGAGAAGGTGGGGGCGGGGCTGCCATCAGCGGCCGCCAGGGCTCCTGACATCGCGATCTTCTCGGTATCGTCGTGCCGGCTGTGAGGATTGCAGGGGGCAGAACCGGCCCCCTAAACCCTGCCAGGCTTCCCGGGAGCCAGCCAAGGGTATGGGGGAATGGGAGATGTCGGAAAAAACCGGGTTTTTTGCGGGTCTTTCTCCGGCCCAGCGGGCGGCTGATCACCTTGGCAGCAGCCTGCTACCATGTCCGGGCTACTCCCGGATGGCGGCCCGGGGTGACTGGGCAGATCCCGTCGCGACCCGTCTTTTGGAGATCAAGCTTTGGCCGACGACCAACCACTCGACTCCGCCGGTCCAGAATCGGCGGGCCACTGGCTCGCAAAGGCTCAGGTGCTCCTCGTTGATGACAGCCGGACGATGCGCGCCATGCTCAAGAAGGCCCTCGGTCAAATCGGCTTTGAAAACGTCGTCGAGGCGGTCGATGGCCGCGACGCTGTCGCGAAGATGCACTCCGCCCCCTTCGACCTGGTGCTCCTCGACATGGAGATGCCGGTGATGACGGGGCTTGAGGTGTTGGCGGCGATGAACCTCGCCCCCGATCTCAAGGGTTTGCCGGTGATCGTCATCTCCGGGGCCGACCAGATCGACATGGCGGTGCAGTGCATCGAGGCCGGGGCCGAGGACTACCTCACCAAGCCGCCGAATCTCACGCTGCTGCGGGCTCGGGTGACAACGTCGCTGGAAAAGAAGCGGCTCCGTGATCTGGACCGGCTTCGGCTCCTCCAGCTCCAGGCCGAGAAGGAGCTCGTGGAGCGGGAGCGGGAGAAGTCGGAGCGTCTCCTCCTCAACATCCTCCCGTCGGCGATCGCCGGGCGGCTGAAGGGGGGGGAAAAATCGATCGCCAACGGGCACGCGGTCGTCTCGGTGATGTTTGCCGACCTGTGTGGTTTTACGGCGCTGTCGCGGAAGACGAGCCCGGCCGATCTCGTCGCGATGCTCAACGGGATCTTCACCGCCTTCGACCAGATCGTCGAGGAGCATGGCGTTGAAAAGATCAAGACGATCGGCGACTGCTACATGCTCGTCGGCGGGATCCCGCTCCAGCGCGACGACCATGCCCGCGCGGTGGCCGAGTGCGCGCTCGAGATGATCGATGCCCTCGCAGGGGTCAATCGTGCCAACGGCACAGATCTCCAGATGCGGGTCGGGATCCACACCGGCCCGGTCGTGGCGGGGGTCATCGGCAAAATCAAGTTTACCTACGACCTGTGGGGCGACACCGTTAACGTCGCCAGCCGGATGGAATCGTCGGGCGAGCCTGGCCGAATCCATATCTCCGAGCAGACCGAAGCCCAGCTGCGGGGGCAATTCGCCCTTGAAGACCGGGGGTTTGTCGAGTGCAAGGGGCTCGGTGCGGTGCAGACGTTCTTCCTCAACAGCCTCATTTCGGCGCGTTGAATCCGATCCCCGCCCGCTCTTCATGAGAGACCATTGCCGCTGGGCCGTTCAGACCGCGGCCAAGGGCTTGCGGGCCACTGCGTCGACAATCGCCCCGGCGATCTGCGGCAACTGGAGGACGAGGTCAACGGCGCCAATTTCGATCGCCGCCCGTGGCATGCCGTAGACGACGCAGGTCTTCTCGTGCTCGGCGATCGTCCGCCCCCCCGCCTTGTGGATCGCCTGCATCCCCATCGCGCCGTCGCTTCCCATCCCGGTCAAAAGCGCCGCAGTAACATACTTTCCCCCTGCCTCGGCGACGGAGCGGAAGAGAACGTCAACGCTCGGCCGGCAATGATGGACCGGCGGGGTCTGGAGGAGCCTCGCCCGGTAGCCCTCCCCCTGCCAGGTGAGGGCGAGGTGGAAGTCGCCCGGGGCCACGACGCAGGTGCCGCGCTCGAGGATCATGCCGTCCTCGGCCTCGACAACGCGCATCGAGCAGAGGGAATCGAGGCGCCCGGCGACCGCCTTGGAAAAATAGGGGGAGATGTGCTGCACGACCGCGATCGGCGGCAGGCCAGCGGGGAGACTGGGGAGCACGCAGCGCAGCGCTTCTACGCCGCCGGTCGAGGCCCCGATGACAATCAACTGGCGATTGTCGACCCGGCCGGTGTAGGGCCCCGGGGTCGGCCCGGCAGACGGCTCGGTGGCCACCGCTGCCTTGACGACCGCCGTGGCCGAGCTCGTCGCGGGGCGGTCGGCCCGAGCCCGCGTGCCGCGGAATCGCACCGACGCGGCCGCCGCCTTGACGTGGTGGGCCAGTTGCCCGGCCAAGGCCCCGACCGACATCGTGCCATTGGGCTTGGCGAGGACGTCGACGGCGCCGGCTTCGAGTGCATCGAGGGCCACCTGCGAGCCGGCCTGGGCCAGCGAGCTGACCACCACCACCGGCATCGGATGGTGCTGCATGAGGATCCGCAGGAAGGTCAGCCCATCCATCCGCGGCATCTCGAGGTCGAGCGTGATCACGTCGGGGGAGAGCCGCATGATCTTCTCGCGGGCCACGTAAGGATCGCAGGCCGATCCCACCACCTCGATCCCTGGATCGAGGTTGAGGCAATCGGTGATCGTCTTCCGCACGAGTGCCGAATCGTCGACGACGAGCACGCGGAGTTTCTTCTGGGTCGACAGGACGCTCATGGGAGACCTGACTGGAAACGGATCCCCCGCGCGGGCCGGGGACTGGTCATTCGGGGCGCATGTAAACGCTCGGGGCGATCGTTCGCAGACCGTGCCGGAGGCCGATGAGGCTCTCCGAATGGCCAACGAACAGGAATCCCCCCGGGGCGAGCTGGTCGGTCAACCTCTCGATCAGCGTGTTCCGCGAGGGGACATCGAAGTAGATCATGACATTCCGGCAGAAGATCACATCCAGGCCGCGCGGGACGGGATAGACATCCTGGAACAGGTTAACGTAACGCACGGTCACCTGCCGGCGCAGTTCGTTCTTGACCCGGAAGTATCCATCGCGATCACCGATGCCGCGGAGGAAATAGCGCTCCAGCCATTCCTGCTGCGGCACGCTCACCTTGTCGGCATCGTAGATCGCCTGCTGGCAGCGCTCGAGCATCCGCTGCGAGATGTCGGAGGCTTCGATGTGCCACTGCACTGCCGGCCTGAGCCGGAAGAACTCCGCCAACACGATCGCCAGCGAATAGACCTCTTCGCCCGACGAGCAGGCGGCGCACCAAAACCGCAGCGGTCGCATCTCCGCGATCGACTTCTCTGCCAGGCGGGGGAGGAGTTGCCGGGTGAGGAGATCGAAGTGCGACGACTCGCGGAAGAAGTGGGTGTGGTTGGTGGAGATCAGATCGACGAGGGCATCGACCTCGTCCGCCCCCTGCGGGCTCTTGAGGAGCGCGCAGTAGTCGCTGTAGTCGTCGATCCGCAGGGCCTGAAGCCGCTGCCGCAGCCTCCCGGCCACGAGCGTCTGCCGGTCTGGCCCGAGCCTGATCCGGCTGCGCTCGTAGACGAGGTTGGCCAGGAAGTCGTAGGCCTGGGATGTGAGCGGGGCTTCAGAAGGGAACAGCATGGCGGCGGTGAGCGGAATCCCGAGGGACCCGCCAAACAGGGGACTCCATTCTCTATCCCCCGCGGCCGACTGGCCGCGGGGCCCTGACCGCAGGTCCGGGGGCCCTGACCGCAGGTCCGGGGGCCCTGGCCGCAGGTCCGGGGGCCCTGGCCGCAGGTCCGGGGGCCCTGGCCGCAGATCCGCGGGGCCCTGACCGCAGGACCGGGGGCCCTGACCGCAGGTGGGGCTTCGATCAATCATAGGCCCCCCGGACGATTACGGGCTTGCTCCTTCGCTCCGCACTCGGCTCAAAACTTCGTGAAGTTGCGGTCTTCCTGGTCGCCATCGCCCGGCATCGGGATCTGCATCCCGCCCGACTTGCCAGCGTCGGTGAGGCCGCGGATCGGCGCCCCCGACCGGATCGCGGGGCGGAGCTTGCGGACCTGGGGGGCATCGACCGTCCGCAGGTTCGATCGCATCTGCGGGGCTCGTCCCCCGCCAAACCCGGTGTTGTGGGTGGTGCCGGTGACGAGCGAGCGGAGGTAGGCGACCGTGTCCTGCATCGTGTGGGCCTGGCTGTTGAGCTGCTCGGCGGCCGAGGCACTCTGCTGGGCGTTCGTGGCGTTGCCCTGGGTCACCTTGTCGAGTTGCGTCATCGCCGTGCCGACCTGCTGGATCCCCTGCGATTGCTCCTTGGCAGCGGTCGAGATCTCGGCCACCAGCGCGTCGGCGGCGGCCACCTTTTGGACGATCTCTTCGAGCGATTCCCCCACCTTGCCGCAGCTCACCGAGCCACGCTGGCTGTTGGCGATCGCGGCCTCGATCTTCTCGGCGGTCTCCTTGGCGGCAGCGGCGGAGCGCTGGGCAAGCGAGCGAACCTCATCGGCGACGACGGCAAAGCCCGCCCCCGCCTCGCCGGCTCTCGCCGCCTCGACGGCGGCATTGAGGGCGAGGATGTTGGTCTGGAAGGCGATCTCGTCAATATTCTTGACGATCTTTGCCACCTCGGCACTCGAAGCCTCGATGGCGTGCATGGCGGTATTCATGTCGACCATCGTCTGGGCCCCCGACTGGGCAGCGAGACGGGCCTGGTTGGCGAAGGCCTTCGCCTTCTCGGCGTTGTCGGCGGTATTGCGAATCATCACCGACATCTCTTCCAGTGCGGCGCTTGTTTCGGCGACGCTCGAGCCCTGCTCGTTGCATCCCTCGGCGAGCGACTGGCTGGCCACCGAGAGCTGGCCGGAGGCGGAGGCGGTCTGGGTCGCCCCTTCCTCGAGCGAATCAGAGATCGCGCCCAAGGCGCCGCTGACGGCGCGGATAATGGCCCAGCCGATCAGGGCGCCGATGCTGGCGGCGGTGATGAGGAGGGGGAGGATGATCCAGAAGCTCGAGGTGACCTTGCCCGCGGCGAACTTCGCTTCATCCTCGGCGAGCTTGATGTTGTAGTCGATGTCGTCGTTGAAGCCCTTCGTCACCTGCTCGAGGGTCGCATCAACCTCGGTGCGCATCAGGTTTTGCGCCTCCAGTTCGCTCTTCTCGCCCTTCGATCGGATCATGCCGAGGGCCCGGTCGGCGGCGCTCAAAAATCCCGTTCGCGCGGTCGCGGCGAGCTTGAAGAGCCGCTCATCTTCTTTGTCGGAGAAGAGCTTTTCGTATTGCCCCATGAGCTCGTCGGCCGACTTGCGGTTGGAGCCAAAGGCCGCTTCGGCGGCGGCGACGGCCTTGTCGTCGGTGGCGAAGTCGACGGCCTTGCGCACCTGGCGGGCCGATTCATTGTTGAACTGGATGATCTTATTGAGCGTCACCACCGACGGCACCGAGTTGGTCGCCAGATTGAAGACGTTGGTATTGATGTCGCGCACCCGCCACAGGCCGACGAGCCCGAGGATGATCGAGAGGACAACGAGGGTGATGAAGCCGAACGAGATCCGGCGCGGAATGGTCCAAGTGCTCATGGCGATGAAGTCCGTTGATCAGGAGGCGTGGGAAGAGGAGGGGAGTCCGAGAGCCTGGATGGCGATCGTGCCATCGAAGGCGGAGATCTTGTCGAGGTCGATGAGTGTCTTGACGGTGGTGCCCGATTTGGCCATCCCGGTGATGAACATCGAGTCGATGGCGCCGCCGAAATCGGGCGTCGGCTCGATGTCGGCGACGGTGAAATTGGCCACTTCCTCGACGCCGTCGACGATCACGCCATACAGCCGCGTGCCGCCGGCGATCGCGGCGATCTGCGTGACGACGATGCAGTTGCGCTCGGTGTCTGTTGAGATCGGCAGGCAGAACTTCGACCGCAGATCGACCAGCGGGATCACCTTGCCGCGGAGGTTGATCACCCCTTTGACATGCTCCGGCATGTTGGCCACCGGCGTGATCGGGCAGAGGCGGATGATCTCGCGCACTTTGAGCACCGGAATCCCGTACGATTCCTTGCTCAGCGTGAAGGTGAGATATTTGCCCGGCAGGGCGCCGGTCGTTCCCTGATGGGAGCTGTGGTGCGTGGAGGGATGGGCTGTCATGGATCGATTCCGGCGGGCTGACGAATGGGCTGGGAACGGGGGGAAGAATTGGGGCGACGAAGCGATCAGGCCGCCTCACCGTTGCGGGACTTGAGCTTCACCAAGGCGTTGATGTCGAGGATCAGGCCGACCCGGCCATCACCGAGGATCGCGGCCCCGGCAAACTCCGTTTGATGGCGGAACATCTCGCCGAGGCTCTTGATCACCACTTCCTGCTTGCCGATGAGCTGATCAACGAGGAGGCAGCGGGAATCTTGCCCGGCCTCGACGACGACGATGATCCCCTGCGTGGCGTCGAGGGCCGTGTGCGGCGTGTTGAGGTGGCGGCCGAGGCGGAGGATCGGCGTCAGGCGACCGCGAACGCTGACCACCTCCCCGCGCCCCTGAACTTGCGTCACCATGCCGGGGAGCGGCCGAAACGACTCGCGCACCGAAAGTGTCGGGATCACATAGCGCTCCTCGCCGATGCCGACGAGCAATCCCTCGATGATCGCCAGTGTCAGCGGCACATAGAGCGTGAACGTCGTCCCCTCCCCATCGATCGAGCTGATCTCGATCTTGCCCCGCATTTTTTCAATGTTGCGGCGGACGACATCCATCCCGACGCCGCGCCCGGAGAGATCGGTGACCTTCTCGGCCGTAGAGAAGCCGGCGGCGAAGATGAGGTCGAAGACCTCGCGCTCGTCGAGATTTTCATCCGCCTTGATGATCCCGCGCTCGATCGCCTTCTTGCGAATCTTCGCCGCGTTCAAGCCGCGGCCGTCGTCCTCGATCTGGATGACGATGAAGCCCCCCTGGTGGAAGGCGCGAAGCGTGATCGTGCCGGCCGGCGGCTTGCCCGCAGCGACGCGCACCTCGGGCATCTCGATGCCATGGTCGGCGGAGTTGCGGATCATGTGAACGAGCGGGTCGCTCAATTCCTCGACGATGTTGCGGTCGAGCTCGGTGTCTTCCCCCTCCAGGGTCAAGACGATCTCCTTCCCCTGCTGGAGGGCGAGATCGCGGACGAGCCGCGACATCTTCTGGAAGGTATTGCGGATCGGCACCATTCGCAGCGACATCGCCGTCCGCTGGAGATCGGAGGTGATGCCGCGGAGCTGGCCGAGGCAGCGGGAGAGATGAGCGCTGGTGATCGCCTTGAGCTCGGGATTCTGCACGACCATCGATTGCGCGATGACCAGCTCACCGACGAGATCAATAAGACCGTCGAGCTTGACGGTGTCGACGCGGACAATGCCCGACCCGACGGCCGGCGCCGCGGTTTGCTTACTGGCGGCTTGTTTCTTCGCCGCCGGCGCGGCAACGACGGCCGCTGGCGCTGCCATGGCCGGTTCGCTGCGGGCGGGCTCGGCTTCGCGGGACAAAGCGGGAGCGTCGAAAATGGCAGCAAAATCGGCTTCAACGGCGGCCGCGACCGCCGCTGGTGACGCTGCGGCTGGGGGAGCAACTGGAGCGTGCGGAGCAGCCGGTGCGTGTGGCGCGGCCGGAGCCGGCGTCACGGCAGCCGGAGCGGCGCCGGCTGGAGCCGGCGAACCTCCGGCCAGCAGAGAATGAACATCATGGATCAGCTGCGGGATCGGCAGGTCGATCGTTCTTCCGGCATCGACTCCGGCGATCTGGTTGGAAAGCTCGGTCACGAACCGCTTGAGGATGTCGGAGCCGGCGAGAATGACCGTGATCGAATCGCTTCCAAGCTGATACTTCCCCCGCCGGGCGGCATCAAGCATCGATTCCAGCTCATGGGCGAGTTGCTGGAGAACGAGGAGCTTCATCACCCCAACGTTCCCCTTGAACGTGTGAAACGCCCGGAAGAGCGAGTCGAGGGAGTGGGAGTCGGTCGGATCGACCTCGAGAACGAGCACCCCTTGCTCAATGTCTTGGAGGAGATCCTGGGCTTCGGCGCAGAACAGCTGGAGCATCTCCGGATCGGAATCCGGCGGAACGACATCGACCGTCTGCTCAGGGAGAAGCTCTGCGGCCCGTGCTGCCGGCCGTGAAGCGAGGGTTGCCTGTGAAGCGTGGCCACCCGGAGCCACGGCGGCGCCGCCGCCCCCAGCCAGAGCCGGGGGGGGCCCTTCCGGTGTTTTCCAGCCTTCGGGGAGGGTGGGATAGGAGAGTTGGTATTCCCACGACATCACCGCCGCGTCGATCCACGGCTGCCAGTCGCCGAGTCTGGCGATGCACACCGAAGAGAGCTTGTTGTCGATGGCGACCCGCTCGTCGATCCACTGCCGGACCGCATCCATGCCGGCGCGGATCTGCTCCGGTTCTTCTCCACCGAGGATCGCCTCCAACTGCCGGACAAGATCGTTGATCCCGTCGATCCCATTTTCCTTCACGGAATCGACGAAGGCGAGCTCCAAGCCAATCTGCTGGATGACCTTCTTCGCCTTGCCGATGATTTCGAATCGCTCTGTGGACATGGGGCCGATTCGTCGTTGTGGTGGCAGGGCGTTCTCGCCCTGCCGGGGGCCGGAAAAAAGAGCGGCTTGGAGGGAAGAAAAGGGAATGATGTCAGGATCGAAACTCAGGCACTTCATTCAGCAGGCCACGAGAGCATGCCTGTGAAACACCTGATCTCATTGCTCCGGCCCCCGCCAAGTGCCGCTAGAGTCTTCCGGTCCCACCCAGACCCTACTTCCGAAAAAGTGGTCACGCAACCGGCCGATGGGCTTTATTTTTCGCCAAAACCGACTTTGGGACGAAACGGGCAATGGGCGGGACGAAACGGGCAATCGGTGGGACGAATGGGCAGCGGTGGGACGAATGGGCAGCGGCTGAGCTCGGATCGACGTGGCCGCCGCGGGAGTCGCGCCTCCTGATCGCGGTGTTAAGGTTTGCTCCGACGCCGAATCGGATGTAGCGTTCGAGGAAGATCTCGCGACTGTGACGGTCTCCCGGCGCAAGGGGTCGTGTGACGCTTTTGGTTGCTGGCCGGCGGCTCACCGCTTAAGCCTCCGGCGCCACACAACTAGCCCATCGCCGCCGGCCCCCTCGCATCGAGCCATTCGCTGCCTCCCTTCTGCCCCACGCAGGTGTTTTGTCCATGAGCGCATCCTCGTCCTCCTCCACGCCGCAGCGCATCGGACTCGGGTTTCTCGGCATCATTGCCCTGTCGCTCCTCCTCGGCCTGTGGGCGATCTCGCAGATCTTCAACATCAACCAGAACGTCACCCAACTGGCGACCAACTCGATCCCCTCGGTCGTGTCGCTCAACAAGATCATCCAGCAGAATGCCGCGGCCGATCGAGCGCTGCGGAGGGGGCTCGAGGGGATGGTCGATGGCCGCGCCGGCGGGGCGGACGATTCGATTTTCCGCACGGCGCGACAGGATGGGGACAGGCTCTGCGAGGAGTATGAGAAGCTCTTTTCCGATGCCGAAGACGAACGGCTCTTCAAGAATGCCCAGGCCGCCCGCAAGATCTACTTCGCGGCCGCCGACAAAGCGCTGGGGTTGGCCCGGACCCAAAAGGCCGAGGACGCGATCGCCTGCCTCAAGGAAGAGGTCGATCCGGCTGTGGAGCCGAGCGTTGAAGGCTTCAACAGAGACATCGACTACAACATCAAGCTCAGCCAGAAAGAGGCCGAGACCGCCGGCGCCAAGGTGAGCCGATCGCTGTGGACGATCGTGCCGGCCCTCCTCTTGGCGACGCTCCTCGGCCTCGTGGTCGGCTGGAGCACCGTCCGCTCGACCCAGGCCGCGCTCGACTCGATCAACACCGCCATCCAGGCGGGCGTCGACAAGACCAACCGGGCCCTTGCCGGGATCTCCGACTCGCTCCAAGAAGGAGCCGATCAAACCGCCTCGAGCGCCGGCCAACTCTCGAGCGCCAGCCGCTCGCTGGCCACAAGCACGAGCGAGCAGAGCGCTTCGGTGACCGAGGCGAGCGCCTCGCTCGAAGAGATCTCGGCAATGATCCGGGCGACGGCCGAGAATGCCTCGAAGGCGAAGGAGTTTGCCGGTCAGGCCCGCGGTGCGGCCGAGGTGGGGAAGCAGACGATGGAGGAGATGAAGCTGGCGATGAAGTCGATCGAGGTCTCGAGCCTCGACATCGCCAAAATCGTGAAGAACATCGACGAGATCGCCTTCCAGACCAACATCCTCGCCCTCAATGCCGCCGTCGAAGCAGCGAGAGCCGGCGAAGCGGGGGCCGGGTTTGCCGTCGTTGCCGACGAGGTCCGCTCGCTCGCCCAGCGCTCCGCGGCGGCCGCCAAGGAGACCGCCGACAAGATCGAGGCGGCCATTGCCAACAGCCAGCGCGGCTCGCGCAGCTGCAGCAATGTCGGCGAATCGCTCGAGCAGATCGTCGAGCGGGTGGCCGCCGCCGATGTCCTTGTCGCCGAGATTGCCTCCGCCGCCCGGGAGCAGTCTCAGGGGATCCGGCAGGTGGGGGTGGCGATGACGCAGATGGACAAGGTCACCCAGGGGAATGCCGCCAGCGCCGAGCAGAGCTCGAGCGCCGCCGAGGAGCTCACGAACCAAGCCCAGCTGCTTCAGGATAACGTCGAGCAGCTACGGTCGCTGATCGCCAACACCTCGCGGTCGGATGGCGATACCGCCGGCTCCTACCGGCCGGCGCGGACGAGCCGACAGGCGGCGCAGCGGGCTGCGGGCCGGCAGGCTCTGCCGTCGCGGGCCGCCGGCGAAGCCCGCCGCCAGGCTCCGCACATCGTCATGCCCGACGATGATCCCGACGCCACGAACTTCCGCAGCTTTTGAAGCCGCGGCAAAAAGTGCGGCGGAAGCAGCGCTGCGAAGCACGCCTGACGCTGCTCGGTCAGACCGGGGCCCGCTCGGGCTGCCGCAAGAAGAATTGCCGCATCATCCGCGACAGCTGTCCGGTGAGGCTGGCCACCGCTTCTTCCTTGGCGGGGATCGAAACCTGGCTGTGGATCGATTCGAGGGCGATCTTCCGCTCCGAAACGGCTCTGGCGAGACGATCGGCGATCGCGGGCCGCTGCTCGATGAGGCGGGCGACCGTTTCTCGGGCAAGCTCGTAGATCAGCACAGGGGTGGCCGTGCGCACGTCGGCCCGGCGGGGCTCGCCGGTGAGGAGCGACATTTCCCCGAAGAAATCCCCGGGCCCAAGGGAAGCAACGCGGATCGGATCGTCGGTCGCCTTTGGTTTGACAAGCACGTCGAGCGTCCCTTCGGCGATCACGTAGAGGGTGTTGCCTTCGTCCCCTTGGGCGATCACGACGGTGTTGGCGGGAAGCATGAGCCGGCGGAGGTCTCCGGCGAGCGCCAGCCGGTCATCGGCTTCGAGCGGGGCAAACAGGGCCGTGCGCGAGAGGAGGGCAGCCCGCGTCTCGGTGGTCGCATCGACATCTTCCCGCTCGGGAAGGCGTTCGTAAAACACCTCGGTCTTCTCGATCGCGGGTGCCAAGCCGGCCACGGCCATGTGCTGGAGCACCCGGGTCATGACGGCATCGCGGGCCGTCGTGGGAGAGAGAGGATTCCACGGCTCGATCCAGTAGCGGATCAGATATTCAATGCCCCGCTCGGTGGTGGTGTTGACGAGCACGACCGGCGAACGGTCGGTGAAGCCAGCCGTACCCGCCAGCGACCGAACGCCGCCAAGGAGAATCCGTTTGGCCCGGTCGCAGGGGACGCGCGGGTCGAGTTCGATCGTGCACTGGTATCGGGTGGCCAGGCTGGGACGGGAATAGTTTGTCACGATCCCTTCCGCCAGCGTGGTGTTGGGGATGATGACGACCGTGCCGTCTTCCGTTTCGAGCATCGAGGATCGCCAGCCGATCTCGCGGACCTTCCCGGTTATGGGGGGAGTGGCGGCGGGCACCTGGACCCAATCGCCGAGGACGACATTGCGATCGCAATTGATCGCCAGCCCGGAAAAGAGATCGGAGAAAATCCCCCGGACGGCAAGGCCAAGAACCACGCCGCCGGCGCCGAGCGCGGCGAGGAATCCGGCCACGCTCTGATCAAACACCACCCCGACGATGATCGAGATGCCGATCAGGAAGACGACCATCGCCACCATCGTCTTGAGGATCGCCGGCACCTTGCCGCCGAGGGCTCGCGAGACGAGACGGTCCCAGATGACCGCGTCGATCAGCCGATTGACGAGTTGGGCACCGGCCAGCACCGACAGCGTCGAAAAGAGTTGGCGCAGCCAGGTCGTCCCCGCCTCGGTTTCCGTGATCTCGAGGAGCGATTCGAGCGGACGGGCGAGCCAGATGCCGAGCAGAGAGACGCCAAAGACAGCCAAGGCAGCGACGTTTGAGGCGCTGAGTTTGCGGTTGGATGGCATGGGAGCTCCGCGGAAGAAAACAGCAGACGACCCATGTCGCACCCGAAGGTGCTATCCATTCCGCCCAAGTTCAGACGGGCCGATACGCCCACATCCCGTAGCGACCGTAGATTAACAAAAAAAAAGGAGATCTAAGCTGGCGTTGTGTGTGCTTTTCGTGTGGGAGCAGCGTGTGAGGCGGCCCGTTTTTATGGCGTTTCGACCCTTTCGCTGCGCCGACAGCGGCCGACGAAGGGGCTCCTGGCATTTGCGCCGCGACGCGAGGCGGGCCTGCCATTCGTTGGTCGGGGAACGGGGGCTCGGGGCGTTTCGAAACAGAGAAATTGCCGTCGACCGGGAGGGGGGATCTCACTACGATCTCGACCCCACTCGCCCAAGATTCCCAAAGCACGGTTCCCAAACCACGATTCCCAGAGCACGATACTCAGAGCGAAAGGATTCGCCATGGTCCCGACGGTTCGCAGGCTTTTTTCGTCCGCTGCCGGTGTGTTGCGCTCGACCGGCCTGGGGTCACTCGCGGCGATGCTCCTCTTCGCCCCACCGGCCGCAGCCCAGCTGACCCCCTTTGGCCAGCCGGCACAGCCGGTGCAACTCCAGCAGGCGCCTTTCCAGACGATCCCTGCCGCGCCGCCTGCCGGCACCTACCAGACAGCGCCGAGCAACTACGCCGCTCCCGGGGCGGGGCCGTCGACCTTCTCGTTCGCCGCGCCGCCGGCGCAGATCGGCTCGGGGGAAAAGGAAGCGCAGACGGTGCTCTCGTCCAAGCAGGCGCTCGATCAATTCTTCGCCCTCCAGATGGAATCGGTCCCCCCGGCGATGCTCCAGGCGGCCGAGGGGGTGGCGATCTTCCCCAACATGATCAAAGGGGGCTTCATCTTTGGCGTCAATTACGGCAAGGGGGTGCTCTGTGTCCGCAATCCCGACCGCAGCTGGAGCCCGCCGGTGATGGTGACGATGGGCGGGGGGAGTGTTGGCTTCCAGGCCGGTGTCCAGGCAGCTGACATCGTGCTTGTGTTCGCCACGCCGCGCAGCCTGCAGGGGATTCTCAATGGCCAGAAGGTGACCCTCGGCGCCGATGCGTCGATCGCCGCCGGGCCGGTCGGCCGCAGTGCCAACGCCGGCACGGATGTCGGTCTCGGTGCCGAGATCTATTCCTATGCCCGCAGCCGCGGGTTGTTTGCCGGCGTCTCCCTCGGTGGCAGCGATATCTCCGTCGATCACAATGCCGACTCGCTCCTCTACGGGCGCTTCAATGTCACCCCCAGCGACGTGTTCTCCTTGCGCGGCCTGACGATCCGCCCCGAAGTGCAGCAGCTCGTCGAGGATCTCAACGCCCGCTCCCGCCCCCAGCCGGTG
>JBAWVV010000078.1:0-13652 GCA_037147115.1 Planctomycetia bacterium
GTCAGCCAGCCTCTGCCGCGTGGCTGGGGAAATCGGTGTAGCCGCGGGCGCCGGCGGGGGTCCACCACAGTGACATGTCGGGGAGATCGGCGAGGGGCCAGCCGTGGCGGAAACGCTCGACGAGATCGGGGTTGGCCATGTAAGGGCGGCCGAAGGCGACAAGATCGGCGCTGCCGTTCTCCACCGCCGCCTCGGCTGCTTCGAGGGTGTAGCCACAGGCGGCGACGAGCGGGCCGCGGAAGACGCCACGAAACTCCGCAAGCGTCATCGGGCTGCCGAGCGAGTGGAAGCCGAAGGCGAGGCCGTCGACGACATGGAGATAGGAGAGGACGTGGCGATCGAGAAGCTCGGCCGCGCGGAGGAACTGCTCGCGGTAATCGGGCGAGCCCATGTCGTTGAAGACACCGTTGGGAGAGAGCCTCACCCCGACACGGTGTGCCGGCCACTCGGCCGCCACCGCTTCCACCACCTCGTCGAGGAATCGGCAACGGGCCTCGAGGCTACCGCCGTAGGCGTCGGTGCGATGGTTGGTGCGTGCCTGGAGGAACTGGTCAATCAGATAGCCGTTGGCGGCATGAACCTCGACGCCGTCGAAGCCCGCCGCGCGGGCAGCCCGAGCGGCCAGCCGGTAGTCTTCAATCGTCGCCTTGACCTCATCGGTGGAGAGGCTCCGCGGCGTCTCGTAGGGCTTCTTGCCCTGCGGCGTGTAGATCCCGTCGCCATTGATGGCTACGGCCGAGGGGGCGACGGCGGGTTGGCCGCCGTGGTAGTCGCTGTGCGAGGCCCGCCCCATGTGCCACAGCTGGAGGAAAATCTTGCCGCCGGCAGCATGGAGACTGTCGACGATCCGCCGCCAGCCCGTCTCCATCGCGCCTGTGTAGATCCCGGGGGATTCCACCCAGCCGTTGGCCTGCGGCGAGATCGTCGTCGCTTCCGACACGATCAGGCCAGCCGAGGCCCGCTGCACGTAATACTCGCGCATCAGGTCGTTGGGAATCCGGTCCGGGCCCGAGCGGGCCCGTGTTAGTGGCGCCATGACGACGCGGTTGGCAAGCTCGAGATCGTGGAGGCGGAAGGGGTCGAGGAGGAGGGGCATCATAAAATCGGGTGGCGTGGGGAAACGGGTGGGAGTGGTCGGTGGGAACCGCTGACGACGGTCGAAAGCGGGGAGGCCGTGTGTGCGTCAGCGCGGGGCCGGATTGGCGGCGGGCTTGGCCGGCGCGTCGGCTGCCGCCGCGGCATCGAGCTCGTCGTAGCGCTTCTTGAGCTCACTCTTGGCGGCCTCGCGTTCCCGCTCGTCGAGCGTGCCGTTGCCGTCGGCATCGAAGCGGTCGAGCATCTCCTGCTTCCGCTGCTCCTCCGCCTGCTTCTTGCGGGCGACCGGATCGATCGGCTTGGTCGGGGCGTCGCCCATCGGGATTCCCTCGATGATCCGCTTCGTGAGCTCGTCACGGGCGACCCCCAGCTCATCCTTGTCGAGGCTGCCGTCGCCGTTGGTGTCGAAGCGTTTGTGGACAAACCCGAGGACGGTGGTCTTCACCAGCGGGCCGTTCTCCTCGAGCTGCTTCATCGTCTCGTCGAAGGCGGTCTTCCGCTCGGCCGGCTCGAGTGTGCCGTTGCCGTCGGCATCGAATCGACGGAGCATGAACTGCCGCAGCTGCCCCTGAATCTCTCCCCCCTTCTTCTTCATCTCAAGAAGAGCCTCCGCGCGCTCTTCGTCGTCGAGCCGACCGTCGCCATTTTTGTCGAAGCGTTTCATCGCTTCTTCCTTCAGTCGGTCGGCGGCCTTGCCAAGCAAGTTCCCGAGCCCCTTCCGCGTCGGCTCGGCGTCGGTTTGGGCGGCGGCGGGGAGGGCGAGGGCGATCGTCGTCACGATCACCGCCACGAGGGGTGCGAGCAGGCGGGGCATGGAAAAAAGTCTCCGGGGCCGACAGCAGGAAGATCGGCTAAGCCTACCGACTGAGCCTCGGGCCGGACACACCGGAAACCGAGCCGGGAGCCACGGAAAGCCACTGTTTCCCCGGCGGCAGCGGCGTAGAGGGGCCGGCGAACCGTTCAGCCGGATCGTGGCGGTTTCAGCGCGGTCTGTACCATGCCAAGGGATCGATCATGAGGGAGGGCCGCCACGGCGCCGGAGGGGGGCATGTTCTTTTTCTTTCCGTACGCGACCGACGCGCCGATCTACCATCGGCCGATCGCCACGATCGGGCTGATTGTCGCCAACATTCTCGTGTTCCTCGCCGTTGGCGGCGGGCCGACCGAGCAGAATGCCCATCTCTGGTTGGCGTGGGGGGACGGGCTCCACCCTTTGCAGTGGCTCTCCAGCAACTTCGTTCACGGTGACTTCTTCCACCTCGCCGGCAACATGATCTTTCTGTGGGTGTTCGGTCTGGTCGTCGAGGGGAAGATCGGGTGGTGGCGCTTCCTCGCCTGCTATCTCGGCGTCGGGGTGGGGCAGGCGATGGTTGAGCAGGTCCTCACGCTCAGCCTCCAGGGGGCGAATGTGAGATCGGGGGGAGCGTCGTCGGCGATCTTCGGGATCATGGCGATGGCGGCGATTTGGGCCCCGGTCAACGAGATCACCTGCGGCTACTTTGCCGGGTTGGGGTGGATGATCCGAACCGGGACGTTCGACGTCACCATCGGCCTCTGGGCCGCGGGCTTTGTCGGCCTCAACCTCTTGCAGTTGTTGTGGGGATCGATGACCGGCTTGCTCCATCTCATGGGCGCGGCCTTGGGAGCGCCGCTGGCGATCCTCCTTCTCAAGACGGGCTTCGTCGATTGCGAGGGGTGGGATGCGTTCACGATTCAACGCAACGGGCGCCCGAGTTATTCGAGCGAGCTCGAAAAGCGCCGTGAGTATGTCCGGGAGGTCGCCGGGCGACGCGAGCGCGACGAAGAGGTTCGTACGGGCCGACGCGACGAGTTTCGCCGGCTCCTCGCCGCCGGCGATGCTACCGGGGCCCAGGCGGTGAGGCGTTCAAATGCCGGGGCCGACGGCAGCTTTCCCCTAGAGCGCGACGAGCTCTTCCAGCTTGCCCAGGGGCTCGATGCCGCGATGGCGTGGGCCGATGCCGCGGCGGTGATGGAGGAAGCGATCGGCCAATACCCCTTCGGCACCGACGCCATGCGGATCCGCCTGGCGACGATCCTGGCCGGCCGGCTCGATCGTCCGCAGCGGGCGCTGGATGTCCTCGACGGCATCGATCCGGAGATGCTCTCGGCCGAGGAGGGGCCGCTCGCCGAGCGGGTCTTCAGGAAAGCGCGGGAGATGATCGCCAAGCGTCCGCCAGCGCCGTGAAACGGTGGCAGTCCGGGGGGGCTGCGGAGGCGGCGGCGACTGGCCGGGCGCGTTATCTCTTTCCTGACCGGAAATCTCCAGCCGTCACAGTTTGCCAGACGATTGAAGGGCTGTCGGGACGATCCGGCTGCTCGACCGTCTCATCTCGGGGCGGGATGGGGCAGGCCGGGACACCCGACGGGAAGCCCCGCCGTGCCACGCTGCACGCGGCGCCGAGCCGCGCTTCTGCTCATGATCGGTGTCATCCTCCCCTGCTGTGGCGGCGTGCCGGCGCATGCCTGGCAAGGGGATCCCAACGATCCCTCCCGCGGCCGGATCATCGAGTTTCCCGATCTCGGGCCGATCCCGGGGGGGAATACGCCGTCCTTCGGCCCCGGCCCCGGGGCGTTTGACGCCGGGGGCCTTGAGAACGCGGAGGTTGGCATCATCGGTGGCAGACGCCGGGCGGGACGATTGCCGAGCAAGGGACGCAACGCCTCGCGGCCTGTCGGGATCCAGACCGCCCGCGGCATGCAGCTCCCGGAGCCGCTCCCCGCACCGGCGCCGCCGGCACGGAGCCTGGCGATCGGCACCGGTGAGCTCGACCGGCGACTCGCCGACGACGAGGGACCGGCGAACGGCCTCACGCTCGATGTCGCCATCGAGCGGATGATGGCCGACAACATCGACATCCGCGCCCTCCGCCACGAGCTGACGCAGGCCGACGCCGACATCCTTACCGCCGGCCTGCGAACCAATCCGTTGGTCTACCTCGACAGCCAGTTCATCCCTTACGGCTCGTTCACCGACGCCACGCCGGGCGGGCCGACGCAGTACGATCTCAACATCACCTATCCGCTCGACGTCTCGCGGAAGCGGCAGGCGCGGACGGTCGTGGCCCGGATGGCGAAAACGGCGCTGGAGGCGCAATTCCAGGATGTCGTCCGTCGCCAGATCGACAACGTCAACAAGGCCTTCGTCAACCTCCAATCGACGCGGATCGATCGGCTCGCCTCCGAAGCCGCGGTGCGCCGGGCCGAAACGCTTCTCGAAGCGGAGGCCCGCGAGGCGGCTGCGCTGCCGGCCTCCGATGTGGTCGGTCGCCGCAAGGCCGCCGAGCTGATCCGCGAGCTCGGCTTCGCGCTCGAGAAGGCGAAGCTGACGGCGCTCGATGCGGACGAGGCCTTCGAGGATGCCCAGGAGACGCTCGGATTGCTGCTGGGAGTGCCGCCGGGACAGACGGTCGACCTCATCCCCCGCGGCGGGCTGCGACCGATCGCCCCGGAGCCGCCGCCGCTCGACGAGATGGTGCGGCTGGCGAGCGGATGCCGCCCCGACGTCCGCGCCGTTCGTCTCGGTGTCGACCGGGCCCGGGCGGAGGTCAATCTCCAGCGCGCCAACCGGATCGACGATGTCTATCTTTTTTACGACCCGATCACGGTCCAGGACAATGGCCCCATCCAGCGGCCCGACTCCCGATCGTGGGCGGTGGGGCTGACCTTCTCCCTGCCTGTCTTCAACCGCAATCAGGGAAACATCGCTCGCGCCCAGAGCAACGTCAGCCAGACGCGCACAGAACTGGAATCGATGGAACGGCGCGTGGCCTCGGAGGTGAGGCTGGCGGACCGAGAATACCACTACGCGAAGCGCGCTTTGGAGCGGATCGAGGCGGTGCTTCTCCCCCAATCGGATGCGCGGCTCCGCGAGGCCCAGGCGGACTTCGAGGCGGGGGAGATCACGATCGATGATCTCCAGGAACACTTCGAGGAGGCGGCTGCCATCTCTCAGAGCCATCGCGAGGCGCTGGTGCGCTACCGTCGCAGCATGCTCGACGTCAATACGGCCGTGGGGATGCGCATCCTCCCCTGAAGGGTTCGCCGTAGGGGATCCGCGGAGACCTCTGGCGCCGGACCCATTCGTGAGTCTCCCGGGCGCCGATTCCGTGGGAGTGAACCGGTTTGCCGACGTGGGGGGGAGAGGGTATCGTCGACCAATAATCCCTGTTCTTTCTTCCCGTCCCCCCCTGCCTTTTCCCGGAGCCCCGCATGCTCGGCCTCGAACGGCTGGCTGTTCAGTCGCGGCTGATCTTGCTCCTGCTCGCCGTCAGCCTCGGATCGATCCTGGCGATCGGCTGGATCGGCTACCGCTCGGCCCGCGACACGATCACGTACGCGGTTCAGCAGCAGTTGCAAAGCGTCCGGCATTCGAAGACAACGGCGCTGGTGGACATGCTCAAGGGACTCCGCGACCAGGTCCTCTCGATCTCCGACGGGCGGATGGCGACCGACGGGATGGCGGGCTTCCGCCGCGGCTTTGCCGGCCTGGAAAGCGTCTCCCTCGAGCCGGAACAGGAAGAGGCGCTGCGGGCTTGGTACGCCGAGGCGTTCATCCCTGAGCTCAAGACCCATCTCGGCGGCGCGCCGATGGTCGAGCAGTATCTACCGGCCGAGCCCCGTCAACGCTACCTCCAATACCACTACCTCCTTCCCGAGCAAGCTCGTGCCGCGGCCGGTGAGGACCATGCCTCGCCCCCTGAGAGCACCGACGATTCGGAATACGGAATCGTTCATCAGGCCGTCCGCGATCGGATGGCCCGAGCCGCCTCGCTGTTCGGCTACGAGGACATCCTCCTCATCGATGACGACACTCTCGAGATCGTCTATTCGCTGAAAAAACGCCCCGACTTCGCCACGAACTTGAAGACCGGGCCATTCGCCGGGACAAATCTTGCCCGGGCTGCCGAAGCGCTCTCCCACGCGCGTGACAAGGACGCCTACCGGGTTGCCGATATCGAAGCCTATGTCCCCGATTCAGGATTGCCGGCGGGGTTTGTCCTCTCGCCGATCTTCAATGGCCCGGAGATGATCGGGATCCTGGCGCTCGAGTTTCCGGTCGACCGGATTGTCCGCATCACCACGGGGCGCTTCGAGTGGGAGCGGGAGGGGATGGGGAAGACGGGCGAGTGCTATCTTGTCGGGCCCGATCTGATGATGCGGAGCCGGAGCCGATTCATGGTCGAGGACCGGGAGAGGTTCATCGCCTCCCTCCGCCGTTCGTCGCTGCCGTCGACGACCGTCGACCAGATCGAGCGGCAGGGGAACGTGATCAATCAGCTCCCGGTGCGCACCCCGGCTGCCGAGGAAGCGATCCGCGGCCGTGAGGGCTTGGCGATCATCGACGACTACCGCGGCGTCCCCGTGCTCTCCTCCTACGGCCCGCTCGACCTCGATTCCATTCGCTGGGCCGTGATTGCGGAGATGGACGTCGAAGAAGCCTATGCCCCGATCCGGGCCTATGCCCGGCATGCGCTCTTGGCGGCGACCGGGCTGTCGCTGGGGACAGCACTCCTGGCGCTGGTCGCCTCGTGGCTCCTCGTCCGGCCGCTGCGGCAGCTCACCGACGCCGCCCGCCGGATCGGTGCCGGTGAGGTAGGCGTCCGCGTGGCCCTCGACTCGCGCGACGAGTTCGGGGATCTGGCGCGGACGTTCAACCAGATGTCGGACAGCCTCAGCCAGCAGCGCCGCGAGCTCGAGGATAAGGCCCGGGAGAACCAGGAACTGCTCCTCAACATCCTCCCGGCGGCAGCGGTGGCGCAGCGACGCGACGGCGACGAGAAGGCCACGCGGGCGTTCGCCGACGTCACGGTTCTCGTGGCGGAGTTTATTGGGCTCGACAACGCGTCAGGCCCGGGTTCGGAACGCCAGGCGATGGATTTTGTGAGCGACCTGATCGCTGCTTGCGACGAGGCGACCGAGCGCTCCGGCGTCGAGAAGGTGCGGGCGGTGGGGTCGGCCTATCTGGCCGTTTGCGGCCTGTCGTTGCCCCGGCCCGATCACGCCGCCCGGACCGTGCAATTCGGGCGCGATCTCTGCCGGATCGTTGCCCAATTCAACCGCCTCCACGGGACGTCCCTGTCGGTGTCGGTAGGAGTCAACTCGGGGCCCGTTGTCGGCGGCGTCGTGGGGCGGCAGAAGTTCCTCTACGACCTGTGGGGCGACACGGTGGCGATCGCGTCGCGTCTGGCGGCCCAGAACGGCCAGGCTGTCGTTGTGACTGAGCCGGTGCACGATCGGCTCGTCGACCTCTACGCCTTTGAGGGCCCGATCGACGTCGAGGTGCGCGGCAAGGGAATGGTGAAGACCTGGACGCTCCAGGATCGAGGGAAGCCATGAATGGCGCGGACGGCATGAACGGCTTGAGCAGCCTGTTCGGCCCCCTTCTCATGTCGGATGTGCCACTCCTCCCGGCAGTGATCCTCGCCGTCGGCTTTCCGCTGGCGCTGCTGATCGCCACCGAGCTCCTCAACTCCGCCGTGCGGCGCGGCGCGGTGCTTGCCCCCACGCTCCGAGTGGTGCGCACGTTCATCCTCCCCGCCCTGGCGGCGATGATGTTCGTCACCGAGATCTGGCAGCTCGCGCCAGAAGAAACAGCCTCCCGCGTGGTGCGGACGGCGTTCTGGTTAGCGCTCCTGTTTGGCCTCCTGACCCTCATCAACGACACCCTCTTCGGTGGCCGCCATCAGGCCTCGAGGCGCGAGCGCGTCCCGAAGCTGTTCCGCGATCTCGCCCGCGTGGCGCTCGTCTCGATTGGTGCGGCGCTCATCTACCAGCATGTTTGGCAGCAGGAGATCGGCGGAGCCCTGACGGCCCTGGGGCTGGGGAGCATTGTCGTCGGCCTGGCGCTCCAGGAGCCGCTGGGCAACATCGTCTCCGGATTGATGCTCCTCCTCGAGCGGCCGCTGGCCATCGGTGATTGGATCATCGCCGACGGCACGACCGGCAAGGTGATCGAGATCAACTGGCGGAGCGTCCACATCGAATCGATCCTCCACGAGATGCGGATCATCCCCAACGTCGTCCTCTACAAGGAATCGTTCAGCAATCTGTCCCGGCCGACGGAGGACCGGACCGAGACCTACGACATCGGTTTCTCCTACGATCATCCGCCGAATGTCGTCAAGGAAGCGATGCTCGGGATCCTCCGCACCACCCCGGGGGTGATCGCCGATCCGGCGCCGGAAGTCCACACGCTCAATTACGGAGACTTCTCGATCAGCTACCGGATGTATTTCACCGTCGCCCGGCAGGAAGACGTCCTCCCGGTGCGGGACGCGATTCTTTCCCGGATTTGGTACGTGGCGCGGCGGGAATCACTCCAGATCCCCTTTCCGATCCAGATGGAATATCGCCCCTCGGAATCTCCCTCGCTCCCGCAGCCGGGAGTCGCGGAGGTCCTCGAGCGCTTCCCCCGCTACCGGCATGTCCGTGATGCGATGCTCGAATCCCTGGCGGGCAACCACGCCGACGCGGTGGCAGCCGGACAGGCGGCCCCGCCGCCGGAGGCCCGGATCGTGACCTACGCGGCCGGCGAAGAGATCCATGCCCGGGGGGCCCCGGTCGATCGATTCGGACTCGTTACCGAGGGGACCGTAGAGCTCCTAGCCCTTGATGCAGAAGGCGCGGAGGTGGCGGTCGCGTCGCTCGGGCCGGGCGACTTCCATGGGGATGCGACGGTCTCCTCAGGACGCCCCAGCGACTTCCGCGTCGTCGCCCGCACCGATGTCGTCGAAGTGTCGATCGATTCGCGGGCGGTGGCCAAATGGCTCCAGGGGTCGAGTGGCCTGGCGGCCGAGATCGGCGAAGCCTACGTCCAACGCCGCAAGGTGGCGCAGCGACACCGTCAACGGCCCGTCCCCAGTGGCACCGATCCCACCTGAGCAGCTTGTCAGGCCGGCTCCTCGAGCGTCTCCCAGCGGACAAACGCCGCGTCGAGCCGGGCTTGGAGGTCGTCGAGCTTGGTTTTGTCGCGGGCGAGGAGATCGCCCGCCTGGCGGAAATAGTCGGCGGCGGCCATCGCTGCATGGAGCGCTGCCATTTCGGTCTCGAGCGTCTCGATGAGCCGCGGGAGCGCGGCGAGCTCCTTCTGCTCCTTGAAGGAGAGCTTGCGCTTGCGGGCGGTGGCATCGGTCGGGGCCGTCGCATTCCCGGCGGCCGTCTGGGGCGGAGCCTTAGCCGGCTTGGTGTCAGCCAGCTTCGCCGCGGCCTTTCGCTGCCGGATCCAGTCGGAATAGCCGCCGGCGTATTCGACGACATCGTGGCCATCGTCACCCGGCCTCGGCTCGAAGACGAGCGTGCTGGTGACGACGTTGTCGAGGAAGGCCCGGTCGTGGCTGACGACGAGGACCGTGCCGGCGAAGTCGACGAGTCGTTCCTCGAGGAGCTCGAGGGTCTCCGCATCGAGGTCGTTGGTCGGCTCGTCGAGGACGATGCAGTTGGCCGGCTTGGCAAACAGCTTGGCGAGGAGGACGCGGTTGCGTTCGCCGCCGGAGAGGAAGCGGACGAGCGTCCGGGCCCGTTCGGGGGTGAAGAGGAAGTCCTGGAGGTAGCCCAGAACATGGCGCGACTGCCCGCCGACTTTGACCGTGTCGTAGCCGTCGCCGATGTTGTCGGCAATGGTTTTCGTATCGTCGAGTTGGTCGCGGAGCTGGTCGAAGTAGGCGACCTGGACGTTGGTCCCCAGTCGAACGCGGCCGGCGTCGGCGGGGAGCTCGCCGAGGAGCACCCGCAGCAGCGTCGTCTTGCCGGCGCCGTTGGGGCCGATAATGCCGAGCCGGTCGCCGCGGGTGACGGTCGTCGTGACGTTGTGGAGGATCGTCTTCTCCCCGCGCGAGGCGGTCACCCCCTGGAGCGAGGCGACGAGCGTGCCACTCCGCTCCGCCTCTTGGATCAGCAGATTGACCTTCCCGACGCGGTCGCGCCGGTCGCCCCGGTCCCGGCGCATCGCCTCGAGGGCCCTGACGCGCCCTTCGTTGCGCGTCCGCCGGGCCTTGATGCCGGTCCGGATCCAGACTTCCTCCTCGGCGAGCCGTTTGTCGAAGAGCGCATTTTGCTTCTCCTCGGCGGCGAGGGCCTCGTCCTTGCGCTGCAGGAAGGTGTCGTAGTCGCACGACCAGTCGAACACCCGGCCGCGATCGATCTCGAGAATCCGCGTCGCCAAGCGGCGCAGAAATGCCCGGTCGTGGGTCACAAACAGCAGCGTCCCATCCCAGCGGCCCAGGAATTCCTCGAGCCAGGCAATGGCATCGATGTCGAGATGGTTCGTCGGCTCGTCGAGGAGGAGGAGATCGGGGCTGGCGACGAGGGCCCGGGCGAGGAGCACGCGCCGCTTCATGCCACTGGAGAGCGACTCAAAGGCGCGCTCGCCGTCGAGCTCCATCCGCGAGAGGATCTGGGCCACGGCATGGTCGCGCCGCCAGGCGGCATCGTGCTCGTCGTCGGCGCGCCGCGCGCCGGCGGCCTCCGACCATCCGGTGGCGACGACCTCCCGCACCAGGCCGACCAACGCCTGCGGCACATCCTGCTGGAGATACGAGACGACCGTGCCCGGCGCGAAGATCACCTCCCCGGAATCGGGGGCGAGATCGCCACTCAGGAGCCGCATGAACGATGTCTTGCCGGCGCCGTTACGGCCGAGGAGGCCGATCCTCTGGCCGGCTTCGAGATGACACTCGACGCCGTCGAGGAGCGGGGGACCACGGAAGCCGAGGTGGACGTCGCGGAGCGTGACGATGGGCATGGAGGGGAGCCGGGGTGACGGGGGGGAACAGACGCTTGCGGGGGCGGTCAGCCGCCGCCTGAGACCTTCATCGGCAGGGCGAAGACCTTGTCCTTCACCGTCACAAACAGCGTCTTCCGATCGGGGCCGCCGAAGGTGATGTTCGACGGGGAATCGGGGAGCGGGATCGCGCCGATGATCGTGCCATCGGGGGCCCAGATCCGCACGAGCGGGGCCTTCGGCGTGCCGTAGAGATTGCCATATTCGTCGATTGCGAAGCCGTCGCAGCCGTCGTCATTGAACTTCCGCCGTTCCCCGAGCCTGCCCGGCCCGAGCACCGGGAAGGCCCACGTCATCCCCGCTTTGCGATCGGTGACATAGAGCGTCAGCCCGTCGGGGGAGCCGACGATCCCGTTGGGGCGGGCGAAGCCGTCGGCGACTCGGCTGAAAGTCGTGCGATCAGGGGAGACAAAATAGACCGCCTCGGCGTCGAGCTCGGTGTCGGCCGGCGTCCGCTCATAGGCCGGGTCGGTGAACCAGATGCCGTTGTTGGCATCGACCCACAGGTCGTTGGGGGCGTTGAACCGTTTTCCCTCGAAGCGTTCGGCGAGCGGCGTGATCGTCTTCGCCTGTGGGTCGATGGCAACGACGCGCCTCCCCTCCCCCATCTGGCAGGCCAGAAGGAGGCCGTTGCGGTCGAAGCAGAGCCCGTTGGTGTTGCCGGAGGGGGCAAGCCAGGTCTCGACCTCAAACGGCGGGCTGGTCGCAGGGCGATCCCGCGGCACGACCCAGCGGTGGATCTTTCCGGCCGGAATATCGCTGAAAAGAATGTTTCCCTCGGCGTCGGCGACCGGACCCTCGGTGAACTCAAAGCCGTCGGCGACAAGGATCGGCGTCGGGGTCTCCCCGGCGGCGAGACCGGCGACGAGATCGTGGAGGGCATCGGCGGCGCGGGAGGGGTTGCCGTCGAGCCAGGCGAGGAGGACGAGGAGGACGAGGAGGACGAAGCCTGGGAGGCGTCGCGGCGAAGGGCAGCGCATCGGGGCGGGCTCCGGAGGGCGGCGGTCGGTCGGCCAACCGTGGAAAACGGCGGAGTATACGGGGAACGGGTTCTTGCCGTGGCGGCCCGCCTGGCATCCCCCGCTTGCCTCGTCGGAAAAGTCTTCAGAATCGTCATCATTTCTCCCGATCTCACCGGAAAAAACCAGTCACCAGCCCGGTTCCTGATGACCCGTTCATTCCGTGCCAGCCGTTGTCGTTGTCTCCCGTGGGGGATGGGCTTGGTGCTTGCGCTGCTCGCTTCGGGCGCGCCGGTCGTGGCGCAGAATCTCCTTGCCGTTGCGGGAGCGGGGGTCGAAGAGCCGTTCGATCCGGCGCCCGCCGAGCGGGTGAGAAGCGTTCCGTCGCCGGATCGGTGTCGAGCCAAGCCCGCGCCGGAGCCGGGGAGATTCCCTGCCGGCGAACCGGACGTCGCCCTCTTTCCCGAGGGGATCGAGTGGGGCGAAGGACCTGTCGACGTGGCCCAGTACGTCGAGGAATCGACGCGGACGATCCTGCCCCCGGCCGCCGGTCGTGGCGGGATCGACGAGGAGATCGACCACCGGATCGAAGCCCGCCTCGCCGGCATTCCCCGGCCGCGCTATTTGCCTGCCACCGATTTCGCTCCGCCACACGGCCTCCTTCTTTACCAGGAGGACAAGCGGAAGGGGGAGTATCCCTTCGCGCTGGCGGTGAGTGGATTCCTGCAGCTCCGCTGGCTCGAGTTTGCGCGCGGGGCGACGAGCTGGACCAACGCCGCCGGGACGGAGCTTCCGATCTCGAACATCGACGCCTTCAGCCTCAACCGCTACCTGCTCATGTTCTCAGGCCACGTTGTCGACGAGCGTCTCGTGTACGCCTTCGCCCTCTTCGGCACCTCGAACAACGGCGTCAACACGGGACTCGCCCCGCTCGGGCTGGCGGGCTGGAAGTTTGGTCCGGAGGCGACCGTCGGCATTGGGGTGTCGATGCTGCCCGGCTCGCGCGAGTTCCTCGACGGCTCTCCCTGGACGATCGGCGTCGACCGGAGCATGGCCAACACCTTCTTCCGCCCCGGTGTCAGCCCTGGCGTCGCAGCCCTGGGAACCCTCGCCGAGGGGACGTTGCACTATCAGGCGGGTGTTTACAACTCGATCGATGCCGGCGGTGCGAACGTCCTTCTGCGGCGCGGTACGAGCATGGCTTGGGTGGGGAACGTGTGGTGGGAGCCACTGGGGAAGTTTGGTCTCGGCTATTCCGACATGGAGCATCATGCCGATCCGGCGATCCGCGTCGGCACCTCGGGCGTCTTCTCCCCCAACACCCGCGCGCTCCCCGTGCCCGGGTTCAATCCCGAAAACACGATCGTCCGCCTCTCCGACGGCACCCCGCTTGCCACCAAGGGGGCCCTCGTGCCCGGCGCCACCGTCGATGCCTTCGACTACCGGCTGGCGACGGTCGACGCCGGCTGGAAATGGCGTGGTGTCTCTCTCAACGCCGAGTATTATTTTCGCTTTCTCGACGGCTTCACCTTCGCCGCGAACGATCCCCCGCTCCCTCTGCCCCCCTCTCACGTCGGCCTCCTCGACCATGGCGGCGCGGGCTACCTCGGCTGGGCTTTCATCCCGCGCACCTGGGAGGTCTACGCGCGCTCGAGCGCCGTCACCGGCCCGTTCGGCACGGGGCAGGAGTATGGTGGGGGGATCAATCGTTACATCAACAAGTCGCGCCAGGGGCGGCTGACGCTCGAGGCGATCCACATGCTGCGAAACCCCGCCCAGAACATCCTCTATCCCTACCG
>JBAWVV010000079.1:0-13630 GCA_037147115.1 Planctomycetia bacterium
GGGGTGGGAACGGCCTCCTGCGACGGTTGCAGAAACGGTGGCCGCGGTGGACGCGCGAGCAACTATACACCCGGCCGCCGCCACCGCTCAAACCACCCGTGGCGAGGGGCGTCACAAATCCCGTTCTTCGCGGGCGTCGGCCCGGCCGGGGCGCTCCGCGGAGAGGGCGCTTTTCCCGCTCTTTCCCGGCGCGCGTCGATCGGGAATACTGCGGGGCCTCCCTTTGGGCCCCGTCCCGCACGCGTTGAGATGCCATGCCGCCCCCCGTCATCCAGCTTGAGAAGGTGCGGAAGTCGTTCGCGATGCCGGGGGGGGAGCGGGTCGACGTCCTCGATATCGACACCTTCACGGTTGCCGCGAGTGAGCATCTAGCCCTTGAGGGGCAGAGCGGGTCGGGGAAGTCGACGCTGCTCAATGTGATCTCGGGGATCACCCGCCCCGATGCCGGGAGGGTGGTCGTCGACGGCATCGACCTGGCCCGTCTCGATGAGGCCCGCCGCGATCGGGTGCGGGCCGACAAGCTCGGGATGGTGTTCCAGTCGTTCAACCTCCTCCCCGGATTTACGGCGCTGGAGAACGTCCTCGTGGCGATGGCGTTCGGGTCCGGGCGTCCCGATCGCGCTCGGGCCATGGCACTCCTCGCGGCGGTCGATCTGGGGCACCGGCTCCACCACCGCCCCGCCGAGCTCTCCACCGGCCAGCAGCAGCGCGTGGCCGTGGCGCGGGCGCTGGCCAACCGGCCGCGGGTCGTCCTCGCCGACGAACCGACCGCCAGCATCGACGCCGCCCACCAGCAGCAGGTCATCGACCTCCTGCGCACGACCTGCACCCAGCACGGCGTGGCGCTTGTCGTCGTCACGCACGCCCCGGAGGTGTCGGCCCAGTTCCCCCGCCGCCTGCGGCTGGAAGACTTCAACCGCGCCGCCGCCGCCGCCGTCCACTAGGGCTGAAGGTCCCCCCATGAACCTCCTCGGCATCGCCTGGCGCAACATCCGCCAGCGCCCCCTGACCAGCGGCCTGACGGCGCTGTCGCTGGCGTTCGGCGTGGCACTGGTCGTGGCGACGCTCGTCACCGGCAGCCTCGTCCAGCAGGCGTTCGAGTCGGGGTCTGGCCTCGGCTACAACATGATCGTCGGCGCCAAGGGGAGCCCGCTCCAGCTCGTTCTGAACACCGTCTACTTCATTAGCAGGCCGATCGAGAACGTCGGCTGGGACTTCTATCAGGAGTTCCTCCCGGCGGCGCGGCGTGCCGACGGCATCGACGGGAAGTATGCCGCGAGCACCGGCGTGGCCGTCCCGACGTGCATGGGGGATTACTACCGCAGCTTCCGCGTTGTCGGCACGAACGCCGATTTCTTTGGGCGGCTCACCCGTGGAGATGGCGAGCCTTTCCGCTTCACCTCGGGGGAGAACTTCCGCGACGACCATTTCTTCGCTGGCGTGATCGGCGCGACCGTCGCCGAGACGCTCGGATTGAAGGTTGGGGATCCGTTCTCGCCCACCCATGGCGCCGATGACGGCAAGGTGCACGATCCGTTCGAGGTCGTGGGGATCCTCGAGCGCACTTGGACGCCGATCGACCGCGGTGTGTTTGTCAACATGGAGGGCTTCTACCTCCAGGATGGCCACGCCAAGCCGTTGCCGGATGGGGTGGAGCCGGAGGCACCTCAATCCCCGGCCGGGGACGGACCGGCACCACTCCCGGCAGCGCAGCGCGAAGTGACGGCGATCCTCCTCGAGACGGCCTCGCTCCCCGGGCTGCCGCCGGAACTGACGGCGATGGGATTGCGGACGGCGATCAACGAGGGGGGCGAGGCGCAGGCAGCGCTGCCGGTGGCGGAGATCCGCCAACTCCTCGACCTCTTTGTCCGGCCGCTCGAGCTCGTGCTTCTGCTCGTCACGGCGCTGGTCGTGCTCGTCTCGGCGCTTGGCATCCTCATCAGCATGGTCGGCTCCTCGCTGGAACGCAGCCGCGACGTGGCGATCATGCGCGCCCTCGGGGCGCGCCGTGGGCATGTGCTGGCGACGGTCCTCATCGAGGCAGTCCTGCTCGCCGTCGGGGGGGGAATCGCCGGTTGGGTGCTTGGGCATGCAATCGTGGCGGCTATCGGCCCCTGGATCGCCGCCAATGCGGGGGTCCGGGCCGGGTTTTTCTCCTCGGCCCCCGCGGCGGAGGCCCTTCTCGTCCCGTTCCTCATCCTCCTGGCGATCGCGGCGGCCCTGCTGCCCGCCCTGGCCGCCTACCGGACCGACGTCTCGCGGTGGCTCCACGGGCCGGGCTGAACCACTCCGCGGGCCCGCGATCGACCTCCCGGAAGAGGGGGTTGCGCGGAGGCCAGCGGGAATCGGTGTCGGCACCGGAAAAGAGGATTTCCCCCGGTGTTCCGCAGACTGCTAAAATCTTTTCATGAAATCCAACTCCCGGTTCGTGTCGCTCCGCCGGCTCTTCGTCGCGGTCCTCGCCGTGTTCTTTGCCGGCCGGCCGGCGCTGGTGTCGGCGTGCCCGTTCTGTTCGGCGGTGTCGTTGACCTTCTCGCAGGAGATCGCGCAGAGCCAGGTCGCGGTCATCGCCCGGCTCATTGAGCCGCCCACCCAGGCCTCGCTCTCCCCCCGCGCTGATGGCCCGCTTCCCAAGGGGCGCCTGGCGGTCGTCGAGGCGCTCAAAGGAGGCGATCTGCTCGACGGTGCCGCGCTCCTCGATGTCGACGGTGTCCGCCAGATCGAGACGATCATGATCGAGTCCAAGCCCGCCGGTACGACCTACCTCCTGATGGCGGTCGAGCCCCCCAAGCTCATCTGGGGGAGTCCGATCCCGGTCAGCGAGCGCGGCATCGACTACCTCAAGAAACTCGCCGATCTGCCGGCGAAGGGGGCCGATCGGCTGGCGTTCTTCCAGAAGTATCTCGAGGACGCCGACGACACCCTGGCACGCGATGCCTATGACGAGTTCGCGGTCGCCCCCTACGACGACGTCCGTGGCCTCGAGAGCCGGATGGACCCGACGCAGTTGCTCGCCTGGATCGAGAATCCGAAGGTTCCCGCCAATCGGCGCCGGCTCTACGCCACGATGCTGGGGATCTGCGGCACGAAGGCGGATGCCGACCGGATCGGTGACATCCTCGCCAACACCAACCCCGATCCCACCCGGGCGGAGGTGCGGTCGGGGCTCGATGCCCTCATCGCCTGCTACGTCACGCTCAAGGGCCCCGAGGGGCTCGATATGGTCGACAGCCAGTTCCTTTCCCGCAAGGATCCGGCCGTCCCCTTCACGGAGAAATACGCGGCGGTGATGGCGCTGCGGTTCCTGGGTGAGGAATCGACGGTCGTGACCAGGGAGCGCGTCCTGCAGTCGCTGCGGATCCTCCTGCTCGAGCCGAAGCTCGCCGATCTCGTCATCGCTGATCTCGCCCGCTGGGAGGATTGGTCGGTCATCGATCAACTCGCCGAACTCTTCGAGAAGGCCGGCGACGACAATCTCTTCGTCCGCGAGCCGGTCGTGAATTATCTCAAGGCCTGCCCCGATCGGCGCGCCGCCGAGGTGCTCGAGCGCCTCGGCAAACTCGATCCGGAGGCGGTGCGACGGGCGGAAACACTCTCCGGCCTCGCAGGGATCCTCGCCCCCCCGAAGCCGGCGGTGGGGGCCGCAGCCGGGCTCCCGGCCGAAGGTGGCGATGCCGACCCTGGCGACCCGTCGACGGCAGGGCCCACCGTGGCGGCATCTGCCCTCGCGACCGGCCCGACCGCGGCCGAAACCGAACTCGCGGCCCGGATCCCACCGGTCCTCGGCGACGAGGATGCCACCGACGACGCCGTCGCGATCGATCCCTCTCGGGCCGTTGCTGCGGTGGAATCGCCGGCGGCGGTCGTGACCCCAGCGCCGGCGGCGGCCCGGCCCGTCGACAGTCCGTGGATGTCGACGTTCGGGCGGTGGTGCGGCGTGGCGATCCTCCTGGCGACGGTGGCCGTGCTGTCACGGATGGCAATGCGGTCCTCCGGTGCCGCGTGATGGGGCGATGAGCTCCGTCACGGCATCCGTTGGGTGGTGGTCTGTTTCCCTCTTCCCCGGGAAGTTTCCATGGCTGGCGGTCTCTTTGAAACCACCGAGCCGGCGGCGGCCGCCGAGCTCCCACCGCTCGACGACGGCTACCGCTCCTTCGGCGGGGTGACGATCGCCGCGGCCGTCCTCGCGCTCCTCTCCCCCCTGGGCTTCATCGACTGGTGGCTGCTGGTGGTGCCGGTGCTGGCGGCCGTGCTCGGGCTCGTCGGCTGGCGTGACATCCTCGCCCGCCCCGATGTTCTGACAGGCAAGCTGTTGGCGATCGGCTCGATGGTCGTCGGTGGCCTCTTGTTTGCCGGGGGGTTCTGGTACCAGGCGACGGTCTATGCCCGCGAACTGCCCCCCGGATTCGAGCGTCTCAACTACGCCGCCTTGCAGCCCGGCGAGGGCGAGCCAGCGAACCTGATCCCGGAGTCGGCGGTGAAGATGCACGACCGCGACGTGCTCCTGAAAGGGTACATGTATCCCGGGAAGCAGCAGCGTGGGATCCGCCAATTTCTCCTTGTCCGCGATCAGGGGGATTGTTGTTTCGGTGGCAATCCGAAGATCACCGACCGGGTCCTCGTCCAGATGGCTGACAAGCAGACGATCGAGTACACCCCGCGCCTGCGGAAGATCGCCGGCCGGTTCTCGATCCGGCCAGCAGGGGCTGTCGATGTTGACGGGGGCGTCTTCTACCACCTGGAGGATGCCCGTGTGCGCTGACCGACCCACCGGTTGCCCATGGGCCGTTGTGCTGCCGATGCTCTGCTTCTCGGTCGCCTGCGGACCGGTGGAATCTCGCGTCGCGCCGGTCGGTTCCGGGGGTTCGGCAGCAGTGATGAAGGAGGCCCCCGGGGAGACCCCCTCCAGCCGTGGCGGCGGCGCCGCGCCGGCCCCGCCGGTCGTCGCCGCGAAGGCCCCGGCCGTCGGGGATGGGAAGGTGCGGGAGATCTCGTTTGACGATCTGACGTTGCCGCTGGCGAAGGGGGAGCCCTACACCCCGGCCATCCTCCCGCCGGCCGTCGACGCGCTCCAGGGCCACTCCGTGCGGATCCGTGGCTACATCCTCCCCAGCTTCCAGCAGCGGGGGATCACCCAATTCGTCCTCGTCCGCGACAACATGGAATGCTGTTTCGGCCCCGGCGCGCTCCTCCATGACTGCGTCGTCGTGCGGATGCGGCCGGGAAAGTCGGCCGATTTCTCGATCCGCCCGGTGGCCGTGGCGGGGTCGTTCCGGATCGAGGAGCTCAAAGGACCCGACGGCAAGCACCTCGCCATCTATGCCATCGACGGCGACGCCGTCGAATGACCGGTCCCGGCGGGCCGCCGTGAACCGGCGCCGGGCGTCTGTTACCATCGCCACATCGATAGACTTTACGCCCTCCGTTCCCCCGGTGATCCTCACCGCCCGCACGCCCCCGATGTTCTCCGACTACTCCTGGTACTACGAGATCCCGACGACGACGGCAGCGCTGCTGATGGTGGCGGCGTTCGTCGGCTTCTACTGGGTCGGGGCGGTGATCGTGCGGCCGATCCTGCGGATGTTCGTCCGCCGCGCGCCGGGCCTCAACGACCTCATCGGTTACATCCTCTCCTGCTTCTGTGTCTTCTACGGCCTGCTCCTCGGCCTGATCGCCGTCACGGCCTACCAGAACGTCGAGTCGGCCGAGCAGAACGTCACCCGGGAGGCCGCGGCCCTGTCAGCGCTCTACGAGGACGTGTCTCGCTATCCCGAGCCCCACGGCCAAAACCTCCGCTGGCTGATCCGCGATTACACGCGCTACGTCATCAAATATGCCTGGCCGTTGCAGCAGCAGGGGATCATCCCGGAAGAGGGGACGATTCGCGCCGAGGCCCTCTTCGACCGGCTCCTCGACTTCCAGCCCAGCACTCCCGGCGAGGAGATCCTCCACGCCGAGGCGCTGCGGCAGATCAATCACTTCCTCGAGTGCCGCAGGCTTCGCCTCCATTCGGTGAAGGCCGGATTGCCGCGGGCGATGTGGATCGTGATGTTCGTCGGGGCGTTTTTCAACATCCTCCTCTGCTGGATGTTTGACACGCGCTTCCTCACCCAGCTCGTCTTGGGCGGGATTCTAGCCGCCTATCTGGGCATGATGATGTATCTCATCGTCGACATGAATCAGCCCTTCCGGGGTGAGGTGAGTGTCTCGCCGGAAGCGTTCGAATTGCTCTACAAGCGGATGCTCGAGGACTGACATGCCGGTCCCCACTGCCAACCTCCCCCTCCACCGCGGCGCCCTCTCCCGGCGCGCAGCGCTCCGGTCCGGGGTCGCCGCCACGCTCGCTGCCTCGCGGGTACTGGCGCCTTCGTTGTTTGTCGGCTGTTCGCTCGGCATCCCGCCGCGGGCACCGACGGTGAGGATTGGGCTGCTCCATTCGCAGACCGGGCCGCTGGCGATCGGCTCGACGTCGCTGCGAGACGTCGAGCTCGATGCCGTGGAGCGCTTCAACGCTGCCGGCGGGATCCTCGGATACGCGATTGATCCCCGCGCCCCCGACACCCGCTCGCGGACGGAGCTGTTCCCCAAGCGGGCCACGACGCTCCTCGACGACGGCGCGGTGGCACTGTTCGGCTGCTGGTCGAGCGGCAGCCGCAAGGCGGTCCTCCCGCTCCTCGAGGAGCGCGACAGACTGCTGTTCTATCCGGTGCAGTACGAAGGGAACGAGACCTCGCGAAACGTGATCTACGGTGGGCAGGTGCCCAACCAGCAGGTCCTCCCGGCGCTCGACTGGCTGCGGAGCGGGCCGGGGGGGGAGCGGAAGAAGTTTTTCCTCCTCGGCTCGGATTACGTCTACCCGCGGACGACGAACTTCATCGTGCGGAAGTGGCTTGCCGGCACCGATGCCGGAATCGTCGGCGAGGAATATTTTTCGCTCGACACCAAAGACTTCGCCCCGGTGGTGACCCGCATCCGCGAGAGCGGGGCCGACTGCATCCTCAATACTGTCAACGGCGCCGGGAACATCGCGCTGTGTGCGGCGCTGGCGGAGGCCGGGATCGATCCGGCGAAGGTCCCCCTCGTGTCGACGAGCATCTCTGAGGACGACCTACGGAGCATGCCGGCCGCCCATGTGGCTGGCCATTGGGTCCTGTCGAGCTATTTCCAGACCGTCGACACGCCGGCCAATGCCGCCTGGATGGCCGGCTTCCGCGGTGAGTTCGGCCAAGACCGCGTGTTCGGCGATTCGATGGAGGCCGCCTGGTGTTTGATCAATCTCTGGAAGGCGGCGGTCGAAGAGGCGGGATCATTTGCCACCGAGGCGGTTCGCCAGGTGTTTGCGAAGGGGATCGGATTCGATGGTCCGGGGGGGCGGATGACGATCGATCCGGCCACGCAACATGCCACGAAGTATTTCCGGCTGGGGCGGGTGCGCCCCGATCGGCTCTGTGACGTGGTCGTGTCGTCGGATGGTCCGCTCGCTCCCGACCCCTACCCCCAGGTCGCGTTCCCCGGTTGGAAGTGCGACTGGACGAAGGGGGGCCTCGAGCCCGGCCCGGAGGTGGCGATCGATGGTTGAGTTCGACATCAACGTCTCGGAGGGCTGCCGCTGGCTGAAGATCGTCCTCGACGACGACGATGTCCGCACCGAGCGCGGCGCGCTCTACCGAATGAGCGGTGACATCGAGATGGACGTGCCGCTGCCGTCGCCGCGGGCGATGTTTGTTTCGATGTTCTCCGATGAATCGGTGCTCCGGCCGCGGTATGTGGGAACCGGCGAGATCTATCTCGATTCGACGTTCGGTGGCTACCACAGCTTCGATGTCCGCGATGGAGAGCGCTGGATCCTCGAACACCGCTGCTTCTGGGCCTCCGAAGGGGAGGTGAAACTCGCGATCCACCGCGAACGGATCTGGACGGCGTACTTGGCTGGCGAAGGATTCCTCTGGTACAAGACGGCCCTGGTCGGGGAGGGGAAGGTGGTGCTTGCCGTCGACGGCCCGGTCGAGGAGATCGAGCTCAACAACGAACGGATCGTGATCGACGGGGGATTCGCGGTGGCCCGGACCAGCGGGATCACGATGCAGCTCAAGCGCCCCGCCCGCTCCTTTTTCAGCCACTGGCTCTCCGGGCAGAAGCGTTCGTCCGTTTACGAGGGGACCGGCCGGTTGTTCCTCTGTGCCGTTCCCTACTGGCGGCAGCGGTTGCAGAAGGCGAAGGAAGCCGACTCCCTCGCCTCTGGCTGACATGCGTCACCTCGACCACCTGCCGTGCCGTTCGTGGCAGGAGTGCCGATCGGATCGCTTGCCTGTGCCGTCGGCCCGCTGCCAGGGGCTGAGCGTTCGTCGGCTTGTGGTGCTGGCTGGAGTGATCTTCCTTGCGGCGATCCGCGCCGACGCCTGTCCCTTCTGTGGGCCGGTTGGTGAATCGCTCGCCAGGCGCCGCGATACGGCAGGCTATGTGTGCATCGCAGAGGCTACCGATCGCGCCCGGCCCGATGCCGCGGGCCTCCTCGCCGGCGCGTTTCGGGTGATCCAAGTGCTCCCCGACACTCCTGGGCGCGTCGCCGGAGAGCCCCCCGCGGTCGTCACCGCCCGGGTCGCGGCGCCGATGGAGGGGACGGCGGTGCTGTTCGGCTCGGCCGATTCCCCGCCGCGCTGGTCGGCGCTGGCGGCGGACGAGGCCCTCCTCGGGCATGTCGTCACGGCGCCGGCCGTGACGCAGCCTGCCGGCGAGCGGCTTTCGTGGTTCGCAGCCAGACTCGAACATCCCGAAGCGGCGATCGCCGACGATGCCTTCGCGGAGTTTGCCGTCGCCCCCTACCCCGCCGTCCGGGAAGTGGCGGAGGCGCTGGCGGCGCGGCCGCTGGCGGCCTGGGTGGCCGATCCCGCCACCGACCAACGGCGCCGAGGGTTCTACGGCCTGGCGCTGGGGATCGTCGTGGCGCAGGGGTTGGCCGGCGGGAAGACGCTGTCGTCGGCCCCCCTCCGCGCGGCGCTCGAGACGGCTGGCGGTGACTTTCGCGCCGGGGCCGACGGGCTGATGGCCGGGATCCTCGTCGCCGACGGTGGCGAGGGGCTCGATTGGCTTGTCGATCGGGCCGGGGCCGATCGACCCGTCGATCAGCGCCAACTCCTCTCGGCGCTGCGGTTTGCCGCCGAGTATCTCGGCGCGACGATCCCTCCGGGAAGGATTGCCGCGGCGACGGCCTCACTCGCCCGCAGCCCGGCGGTGGCGGCCGATGCGATCATCGATCTGGCGCGGGTAGAGGCCTGGGAGGAGGTCGATGCGGTGGCGGCGTGGTGGGATGCGGCTGCCGATGATCCGCTCATCCGTCGTGCCGTCGCCGGGTATCTCATGGCCTGCCCGTCGGCTGCGGCCCGGGATCACCTCGCGCGGATCGGTCGGGAGGACCCGGCGGGCCTGGCCAAGGCCCGGGCGGCGGCTGAATTGCCGCTGGGACGCTGACGCCCGCGACCTCCTCATCCGGTCGAGCCGGCACAGTCTCCACAGCCTGCTACCGCCCCTGCGTCGCCGCTGCATCGGCCGGCGTGCTAATGACCCGGCCGGTGGGAACGAGGTCAGGCTTCCAGCCGGTGAGGACGTTGCCCCAGGGCTTGGTCGGTTCCGTTGTGGTCTGCGAGACCGGCATGAACACCGACGGCACGGCCGGCAGGAGGAGTGCAGAGGCCGCAGGGCCGGCGGGCTTGGGCGGATTGGGGAGCGGCGCGGGCGTCGGAATCTCCTCGAGCGGGTTGCCGCCGGTCGGGGCCTTGCCGTCGCCGGCCGGCTTGGGGGCGGGCGTCGGCTCAAGAATCGTGGCCGGATCGCGGGGAGGAAGTTGTTTGGCCTCGGTGCCGGCGTCGATCCCGTCGAAGTTCTGCGTGATCGGACCGCGGCTGAAGACGCCGGGGCGGGAGTGGCCGTAGTCGAGGAACAGGCTGGCGTCGCGTTGCCGGGCGCGGCGGTAGGAATCGAAGTAGGCCTTGCCGGGCCACGGGCCTTCGGCGAGGAACACGCCGTTGTATTCCAGGAGCGAGCCTTTGCGGAAATGGAGCTGGGCGATCGAGCGGTTGTAGTCGACGATCGCCCGGTAGTAAGCGCTCTCGGCGTCGGCCCGGCGGCGCTGGGCGTCGAGGAGCTGGTCGAGGGTCACGGTGCCGGCATCGTAGGCCGCCTGCACCGCCTCGACCTGCCGCTCGGAGGCAACGCGACGATTGAAGTTGGTCTGCGAGAGGGCGAAGTTCGTGTCGACGTTCCGCACCGCCTCGACCAGCGCGTGCGACACCTCCATCTCCTCGTCCTGGAGCCGGGAGCGTTCGCGGGCGAGCTGGAGCTGGTAGTTGCGGACGGTGGAGAGCTCGCGGCGGAAGCCGATCGGCATGAGGAACTGCGCTCCGGCCTGCCATTCCTGGAATTGGCCGCTGGAGAGCGTCGAATAGGCGTCGGTGCCTTTGAGCGGGTCGAGACCGTTGGCGGAGTAGGGGGCGTAATTTTGGTTGATGAGCTCCTGGCCCATGCCGAGGAACCGGTAATAGCCGTTGAGATCGAGCCGCGGCATCAGCAGGTTTTTCGAGGCGAGGAGCTCGAGCTCCTTCTGCTTGATGACCCACTTCTGCCGGCGGAGCTCGGCCGACCGGGAAAGCGATTCGACGAGCGACTGCTGCCAGTCGAAGCTGATCCGGGCCGTCGTCGGCTCGTCGGAGGGGCGGATGAGCCGGCCGTCGGAGGCCGACAGCCCCATCATGTAGCGGAGCCGATTCTCGCTGCGGTAGACGTCAGTGAGGGCATTCTCGACGTCGCTGCGGAAGAAGAAGTATTGCTCACGGGCCTGGGCCTCCTTGTCGGCCTCACCGCCGCGCGACTGCTCGACGTAGAGGGCGTGGACCTTCCTCCAGGCCTCGAGGGCACTGTCGCGGCCGGCTTTCCGCGCCTCGAGATTGCGGTAGGCGAAGTACAGCTCCCAGTAGGCCTGCTCGGTGTCGCTGACCATGTTGCGGACGCCGATCTCGAAGTCGGCCAGCGACTGATCAGCCAGCACGCGGGCAATGAGCACGCCGCGGAAGTTGGGGCGGCCGTTGATGTTGTTGAAGGCGTCGGGGCCGGCGATCCGGTTGTAGGTCAGGCCTGCGCCCTGGAGGAGGGGCTGGTTGAAGGTGAAGTCGTAGTTGGTGAGAAACGTCGACGGCACCCCCTTCTGGCGGATCGGGGAGTTGTTGTTGTCGTAGACGGTCTGGTTTTGGATCCCGAACGTACTCCCCGTCGCCGACACCTTGCTGATCCCGGTCGTCCAGGTGCCGGTGTCGCCGAGGAGTTGCTGCTGGAAGATCTGCGTCCCGATCCCGCCGACATTCTGCGGCCGGTTTTGCCGGGCCCAGGTGAGCGAGCTGGAAAGCTGGGCATCGAACGATGCCAGCGCGCTCTCGACGCCGCGGAAGGGGTCGGTCTCGCTGATCGCCGGATCGTAGACGGTGGGGTAGGCGGCCGGATTGGTCAGCAGCGACACCGCCGGCTCGCCCGCCTGCGGACGCGGTCCACCGAAGCTCTGGAAGCGGCCGCCGAGGCTCCGCAGCACCTTGCCATTCTCGAGCGCCGTCTTGATGGCGTCCTCGAGCGGCAGCTCCCAGACCTGATCGAAGTTGGCGTTGGAAAGCGTGAGCGGCTCGATCGTCCCAGCCGCTTCGTCGAGCGGCTGGTGGACCGTATCGGGGTACTCGATCTTCTGGATGGCGCCGACGTAGTGCGACAGGTCGCCGTCTTCGAAGAAATAGAACGGCTGCCGCGGGGCGCAACCGCTGGCCACGAGCGTAAGGCTCGTCATGACCACCCAGGCTCGTCGCAGCAGGAGGTTTGGCACGGTGGGGGTCCGGCGTACGGGCGTTGAGGATCGCGGTGAGAAAAATGCTGCCGCTGCGCCCAAGGGGTTCGCCCGTCGAAGCCGACGGACCGATCCCGACGCAGAGCCCCCCGACGCTGCGTCCGACTCGCGTGCACTTGGGCGCAGCGACGGCACGAGTGTTATCGTCGGCGTAACCGTCAAACTTCGGGGAATCGTCACCCCTTCCGGCAAAGTCGCCCGGTGCGGAGGAATGGGCAAGAAGGTGGGCAGGGAGGGGTGGGTTTCAGCGCTGCAGGGGGAAGGTGCGCTCCCCGGCGCCCGGCCAGCGACTTGTTTGCACCTCGCGGACGGCCCCGTCCCCACCTGCCGAAACGAACCGCCCGGCGCAGCCTGCCTCGTTTTCCACGAGGGTCCGCCCGCGGACCGGCCCGAGGACATTCGCTGCGGTCGCCAGGGCATCGGCGGCCGTGGCGTCTGGGGCGATCACCGTCACCGCGGCCGGGCCGTCGATGCCGATGCCGGTGCGCGGATCGACGATGTGGCTGTAGCGTCGTCCGCCGATCGCGACCGACTGCCGGGCGTCGCCGCTGGTGGTGATCGCCGCATGAGCCAAGAGGATCTGCCCGGTCATCGCCGCCGGCGTGCCGGGGATCGGGTCGATCGCGATCCGCCACCCCTCCTCCCCCGGCGGCGGAGCCGAGGCTCCGACATCACCCGAGGCGTCGACGAGTGCCGAGTCGATCCCCTGCGCAGCGAGGATCGCCAGGGCCCGGTCGATCGCATAGCCCATCCCGATGCCGCCGAGATCGAGTCGCATCCGTGGACGGGTGAGGCTGACGCCACGGGGGGCGTCGACGAGGACGAGGGCTCCGGCTCCCACCGCCGACCGGGCGGCGTCGAGCTTCGCGGGGAGCGGGAGGGCACCGGATCGGCGCGACTGACGCCAGAGGGTCGTCAGCGGCCCGACGGTCGGGTCGAAGGCACCGTCACTGGCGTCGCGGATCGCCACGGCCCGGCTGAGGACTTCCCACATCTCGTCGCTCACCGGGAGAGGGCTTTCCGTCGGGGCCGCGGCCGAGAGGCGGGAGAGCTCGGAGTCGGCCCGGTAGTCGGAGAGGATTGCCTCGAGCCGCTCGACCTCGTCGAGCGCCGCCTCGACCCCCCGCTCGCCGGCGGCAGGCGTGGCGGCGTAGACGGTGACCGTCCAGGGAACCCCCATCAGCCGCCGGCCGCCCGAGATGCGGACCTGCGGCACGTCGGCAGACGACATGGTATTTTCCTTCATATGGAATCCTCCCCTCCGCCGGTCGTGATTCGTTTCGACTGCACGCCCCTGCGTGCCCTCGCTGGTACTCAGGTGCCGGCCGAGGCCTCCCCAAGATTTCGCGCCCTGGTCGAGAGGATGCTGGCCGCGGTCGCCAGGCACGGCGTCCGCAATGCCTATTATCTCACGAACGCCTCCTGCACGTTCCGGTTCACGAATGCCCCGGAGCGTGGATGGGTGGCCTTCGATGTCGAAGGAACGGTCCTCACCGACGCAGTCGACACCCACACGGTGGGGAGCGATCTGACAGTGAAGCTGGCCAAGGAAACCTGCGACTGGCTGACGCAGCCTGCCGTTGCCTGGCTCGAACTCAGCGTCCGTCGCGCAGTCGAGGCGGAGTTCGACCGCTACATCGCCGCCGGCGATCTGGGGCGGACGCTCGAGCGACTGGCCCGCGAACAGGCCGACAGCGATGCCGCCGGCGGGTTCCTCGGGATGAATCTGTAAAGAGCGCAGACGAAGCCATC
>JBAWVV010000080.1:0-13629 GCA_037147115.1 Planctomycetia bacterium
CTCCTTCCCGGTGTGGTTTGATCTCGCCCCCGATCGGGCTGATCTTCCCCTCACCTGGCGGCCGCTCTCGGTCGCCGATCAGCGTCAGAATCTCAAGCGTCACGAGGCCGTCGGCTTCCGCGTCCAGGTCGGCCCCGAGCAGTGGCTCCTTTACCGGGCCCTCGACACCCCCCGCAACCGCACCCTCCTCGGCTGCAACGTCGCCTGCGAGTTCCTCATCGGGCGGCTGCGCCGCAGCGGCGAGGTGTCGCGGACGCTGGAGATCGAATGACGCCCCGGCGGCGCCTGCGATGAACCCCCCTGCCATGCTCCCATTCGAACCCTCAACGCCCGATCCGCGCCTCGTCGACCGCTGCCGGGAGAACCTGGCCGCTGTCCGCAGCGCGGTGGCGGAGGCCTGTCGGTGCGCGGCCCGCGCGCCGGAGACGGTGCGGATCGTCGGCGTTACGAAGTATGTCCCGCCGGCGTGGGGGGCGATCCTTCTCGAAGCTGGTTGCGCTGACTTGGGGGAGAGCCGGCCGCAGAGCCTGTGGGAGCGGGCCGCGGGCTTCGCCGCCGCAGGGCTTCCCTGGTCGGCCGCCCGCTGGCATCTGATTGGCCGCCTCCAGCGGAATAAGGTCCGGCGGACGCTGCCGCTGGTGTCGCTCCTCCATTCGCTCGACAGCCGCCGCCTCCTCGACGAGATCGTGGCCGAGGCGGCGCTCCAGTCGCGGGCTGTGGAGGCGCTTGTCGAGGTCAATCTCGACGGTGATCCCGGCCGGAGCGGGATCGCCCCGGAGGGGGTGGGAGCACTCCTCGACGCCGCGGCAGGAGGGCCGGTGGAGATCTGCGGGCTGATGGGGATGGCGTCGGCGCCAACACCAGGGGGGCCGACGGGGGACGATGGCACGGCCCGCCGCCAGTTCGCGCTCCTTCGAGCGCTCCGCGACCGGCTCGCGGCCGATCATCCCGGGCTTCGCGAGCTGTCGATGGGAATGAGCGGCGACTTCGTCGCCGCGATCCTCGAGGGGGCGACGATCATCCGCATCGGGAGCGCCCTGTGGGAGGGATTGGCCGACGAGACGGGCGCGAGCGGCTGATCAGATGTCCTCGAAGCGGACCTCGAGGATCTCCATCCGCATCGTGCCGGCGGGGACGTCAATGGCGACCGTCTCTCCAACCTTTCGCCCCAGCAGCCCCTGGGCCAAGGGGCTGGCGACATTGATTCGACCGGCGTCAAAATCCTCTTCGCCGGCGCCGACGAGCACGTAAATCTCCTCGTCGCCGAACTTCAAATCCTTGACGACGACGGTGGCCCCGAAGACGACCTCGCCTTTGGCCTCCTTCGGCCGTTCCACGATCACCGCGCGGGCGAGTTTGTCGGCGAGGAGATTGATCTTCGCCTGCATCATCCCCTGGCTCTCGCGGGCGCCGTGGTATTCGGCGTTCTCGCTCAAATCGCCCTCGCTCCGGGCGGCGGCCACGCGCGCGGCGATCTTCGGCATCTCCACCGAGTTCATGTTTTCGACTTCGGCACGGAGCTTTTCGTACCCGGATTGGGTCATGGGGATGCGGTCGGACATCGGATCCTCGGAAAAAAAGGAAACGGAACGAGTTCGGGGGGAACGCGGCGGCCCGCTTCCCGCAGAGGGGAGAGCGGTGGCCGGATCAGTCGGAACGAGAGGCGTAGACCATGCGGCCGCAACTCCGACAGGGGACAACTCGCCCCTGCGACAGTTCGGCGACTGCATTGGGGGGGAGCTGCTGGCAGCATCCCCCGCAGCTCTCGCCGTCGAGTTGGGCCATGGCATCGGCCCCCTTGCTCCGCACCATCCGCCGATATGACTCGCGGGATTCGTTGGGGAGATCCTCTTCGGCCCGCTCCAGATCGGCGGCGATCCGCGCCACCTCCGTGTCGAGGGCGCCGCGCTCGGCCTGGACCTTCCCCTTCATCTCCTCGAGCGACGCCTTCGCCGTCGCGAGCTCCGCCTCGAACGGCGGCTGGGTCGCCTTCAGGCCGTCGACGCGCTCGAGGGCCTCGAGAATCTCGTCCTCGAGGACTTTTTTCGCCTCGTCGTCGGCGGCCATCTGTTCGCCGAGGAGTTGGTATTCGCGGTTGGTCTTGGCGGCGTTGCGCTTCGCCTCGCAATCCTTGATGCGGGTCTCCATGGAGCGGAGCTGGAGTTGCTTTTGATCGGCAATCAGCCGGGCCTTGCGGACCTCCTCGTGGAGCACCCCCAGCCGAGCCGTGATGGCGTCGACATTCCGGCTGCGGGCATCGATCGCCCGGGGGCCGGCGGCGAGCCGCGACCGCAGATCCTCGAGTTGACGATGCATGCGGTGCAGGGTGCGCACGGCATCGGCGGTGATGGCAAGGGCCATGGGAGCCTAAAGGGGAGAGAAGGGGCGAAGAAGATATTGCAGCTTACCAGACGTCTGCCGGCCATTCACCCGTCCGGCGCCAGAGCTCTCCGTTGGGGACCCAGGGGGGCAAAACGAAGGCGGGCCGGCCGTCGGTCGACTCCCGGGGGAGCAAACCAGCACGGCCGGCCCGCCGAACGATGCGAAACGGGGCGTCAGCCCGGCACACCGCCGAGGAAGCTCTCGAGCTGACGCGACCGGACCGGGTGCTGGAGCTTCTTCACCGCCTTGGCCTCGATCTGCCGGACCCGCTCCCGGGTGACGCGGAAGATCCGCCCCACTTCCTCGAGCGTGTAGGTGTAGCCGTCGGTGAGGCCGTAGCGGAGGCGGATGATCTCCCGCTCCCGGAAGGTGAGGGTCTTCAGAAGCGACTCGATGCGATCCTTGAGCAGGCCGTTGGTGGCCGACTGCGTCGGGCTCTCCGCCGACAGATCCTCGACAAACTCACTGAAGCTCGCATCCTCGCTCTCGCCGACCGGCCGGTCGAGGCTCATCGGCTGACGCCCCATGTCGAGCACGCGCCGCGCTTCGTCAAGGGGGATCCCTGAGGCCTGCGACATCTCCTCGGTCGTCGGCTCGCGGCCGAGCTCATGGAGGAGCCGCTTGGCGGTGGTCCGGAGCTTGGAGAGGACGTCGATCATGTGGACCGGGATGCGGATCGTCCGCGCCTGGTCGGCGATCGCCCGCGTGATCGCCTGCCGGATCCACCAAGTGGCGTAGGTCGAGAACTTGAACCCGCGCCGGTATTCGTACTTGTCGACCGCCCGCATCAGCCCGGTGTTCCCCTCCTGGATGAGATCGAGGAAGGAGAGACCGCGGTTGCGGTATTTCTTGGCGATCGAGACGACGAGGCGGAGGTTTGCGGCCGAGAGGCTGCGCTTCGCCGTCTCGTACTCGGCTTGGAGCTTTTCCAGCGCCCCCACCCGCGTCCGCAGCGACCGCGGGCTCTCGAGGGTCGAGAGCATGAGGTCACGGAGCTCCTTCCGCAGGTCGGCCCGGTCGTCACGTGATCCGTGGCCGTGATCGACCAGCCGCAGTTCCTGCTGGAGCCGGTCCATCCGGGAAGACATCCCGCGGAGCACCTTCAGGAGCGGCTGCACCCGCCGGGTCCGCAGGCTCAATTCCTCGACGAGCGTCAGCGACTTGGCACGGTCGCGACGGAATCGCAGCCGGGCTGCGCGGGCCTCGTCGGGGCCGGTCCGCTTGCTGACAAGGAGGCGGAAATCAGCCTTGTTCCGCTCCACGAGCCGCAGCAGCGTGGTGAGGTTGTGCGGCATCCGCGACAAGATCTGCTCCTTCGTGAGCCGCTCGGTGAGCGAGACCTTGATCGTCCGGTCAAAGGGGAGCTTCCCTTCGTGGACCCGCTGGAGGGTGTCGATGGTCGTTTGCATCGACCACGAACAGCCAAGGATCGCCCTCCGGAACCGCTTCCGCGTGACCTCGATCCGCTTCGCCAGGGAGATTTCCTCCGGCCGCGTCAGGAGAGGGATCTCGGCCATCTGCGCCAGGTACATCCGGATCGGATCGTTGCCGGCGTTGGAGGGGGCCGAAGTAATCGCCTCGTCGCGACGGGGTGCCTTGGCCTTCGGTGCCGGGCCGCTGGCCGCCGTCACGCGCGGCGGCGGGGCCTCGTCAAGGAGATCGATCCCCTTCTCCTCGAGGGCCACCAGCAGCGCGTCGATCTTCTCGGGGTCAACCGCCTCGTCGGGGAGGTAGGAATTGACCTGGTCAAACGTCAGGTAACCCTGGGCACGGCCGGTGGCGATGAGCGCGGCCAGTTCGTGGTCATGGGCAGGAACGGGATTCCCGGCGGCCACGAAGGGGAGGACGTCCGGGCCGTCCCCGGCGGCCGCTTCGACCTGGTCACCGCCGGCCGTGCTCGACGGATTCGGCTGGGGGGAGGAATCGTCCGGAGCGCTCGGCCGGGGGGACGAGATCCGGGAAGTGGGGTCGTGCGACATCGCCATCCGTGCAGCCTGCTTCTTCATTGGTGGTCTCCTTCACCATTCTACCGTCACTCGCGTACCGCCCCCCGGCGCTTCCTGGCCGGAGCCGGGATTCGCCGATCGCAGTCAACGAGACGGGCACCTTCACCCATCCTTGGGATCGGTCATGCCCTGGGCTTCCCGCCGCGTGGCGACGAGTTGCTCGAGAACGAACGCCTCGGCCTCGGCATCGAGGCTCGAAGATTTCAACGTGCGGATCCCCGCAGCCACATCCCGATCCGCGCGCCTTTGGCGCAGCGCTTCCTCGAGATGGGAGAGGCGGTCGGCGGCGGTGGCCGCGGTGCTCGAGTGGAGATCCGAGTCGACGGCGACCAGCAGACTGTGCAAGGCCGGATCGGTCAATTCCAACAGCAGGGCACCGAGGCAGACCTCGCGCCCCTCGGCATGCATCCGCCGCGCTGTCTCGAGGACGGTGCGGCTGCCGCGGTGTTCGAGATCGTCGGCGGGAATCTCGCGGATCACCAGCCCCATCGCCTCGGGCACGCCGACGAGGACCTCAAGGACCTCCCGATCCCAGGCGGGGAGACGGGTCGGGGTGACGGGAAGGAAACGCTCGGCGCGGGGCTCACTGTCCCCCTCGGCAGTCGTCGGCATCCGGGCGGAGAAGTCTTTCCGGAGGGCGGAGAGCCGGCCGAGGAGTGCCTCCCGCGACAGCCCGAAGCGGCGCGAGAGTCGGCCGAGAACCTGATCCTCGCGCAAGCGCCGCTGCGACGGGGCGAGCGTCGAGCGATCGGAGACGCGCGACAGGGCAACGAGCACGCTCTCCACCGCGGCCAGGGCGGCATCGTCGCCCCGCCCGGCCACCTTTGCCGCCGCCTCCTCGAGCCGGTAGTCGAGGGCATCGACCGCCGACTCGACGAGGGCCTCGAACGCCTCGCGACCCTGCTCGAGGGCAAACTCGCAGGGATCGACACCGTCGGGCATGCGGGCGATGCGGATGTCAATCGGCTCGGCGAGGAGGACATCGAGCACCTCGTCAGCCCGCCGCCGTCCCGCCTCATCGCCATCGAGGACGAGAACGAGACGATCGGCGTAGCGCCGCAGAAGCTTGGCATGGCGCTCGCCGAGCGCCGTGCCGAGGACGGCGACGACGTCATGGCAACCGACCTGCCGGGCCGCGAGGCAGTCGGTGTAGCCCTCGACGACGACCGCCCGGCCTGTCCGGGCCATTGCGTCACGCGAGCTGTCGAGGCCGTAGAGGAGCGAGCTCTTTGAGAACACCGGCGTCTCGGGGGAGTTGATGTATTTCGCCCCCTCGGTCGATCCGGGAAGGACGCGGCCGCCGAAGGCGACGCACCGTCCCTGCGCGTCGCGGATCGGGAACATCACCCGGTCGCGGAAGCGGTCGTAGTGCCCGCCGCGCTCCTGCCGCTCGACGGCCAGGCCAGCGCGGGCGAGCAGTTCGGCGGAAAATCCCGCCGCCGGCGCCTGCCGCAGGAGCCAGTCCCAGCCCGCCGGGGCGTAGCCGAGTTGGAAGCGCTCGATCGTTTCAGGCGTGAGGCCGCGGTCGCGGAGGTAGGCGCGGGCCGGTTCGGCGTCGGGGGCGCGGCGGAAGTGGTCGGCAAATCGGTCGCAGGCCCACGCGAGGACTTTGTGAAGCGATTTCCGCTCGTCGACCGGGACGGCGCCCCGTCCACGGGGGAGATCGATGCCGGCCCGCTCGGCGAGCTGCTCGAGGGCTTCGCGGAATTCGATCTTCTCCATCCGCATCAGAAAGCTGTACACGTCACCACCGATATCACACACCCAGCAGCGAAAGGTCTGCCGCTCCGGATTGACGTTGAAGCTCGGCTTCGAGTCGTCGTGCCAAGGGCAGAGGCCGACGAGATTCTTCCCCTGCCGGCGGAGCGTGATGTAGGAGGCAACGAGATCGGCGATGTCGGTGGCGTCGCGAACGCGCTCCTTGATGTCATCCCCATCGGGCCAGGGAGCCGGGCCGGAGCGGGGCGCGAGCGGGAGGATCGACCGGCCCGTCATCGGGCCGTTCGGCGGCTGCGGCACGGCGGTGTCGAATCGACGTTCGTCACCTGGCATCGGCATCTGCACCCCTGTTCGCCGCGACACCCCGCAAGGAGTCGCACGGCCCATCCAGCGTCTGTTCCGACGTTCGCGGCCGCGACACCGCGTGTCGCCGCCATCGGTCGGTTACCGCCGCAATCTAGGACGCCCTTCGAGGAGGGTCAACCGCACATTCGTCCTGCGTATCCTCCCCAAACTCCGCCGTCGCGATCCCCCTTGACGGCCAACTCGCAACCGGCTTTCAGCGATTGCGCTTCCGACTTCAAAAGCCCGAGCAGCAGTGCGCGGGATAAAGGAGCGCAGCGCGAGGTGAAGCCGACGGAATGGCAACGTCGGCATCGCAATCGCGGGCGGCTGCGCTTCTCAGCGCGCAGCGCCGAGGAGACGCTGAACACTGTCGAGGAGACGGTCCATCGCAAACGGCTTGCGGATGTAGTCGTCGACGCCGAGCATCTCCGCATAGGCCCGATGACGGCTCCCCTCGTTCGCGGTGATCATGATCACGCGCATCGGCACGGGGCGGCTGCGGCGCAGCCGCTCGAGGACGAGGAAGCCGCTCCGCTTCGGCATCATCATGTCGAGGACGACGAGGTCGGGGTTCTCGCGCTCGGCGATCAGGAGCCCCTGGTTGCCATCGCGGGCCACGAGGATCTCGTAGCCCTTCGATTCGAGGACAGTCCGCATTGATTCGATGATCTCGGCGTCGTCGTCGACGAGGAGCACGCGGAGGCTGCGGGGGGGCTCCGGTGGGCTCTGGGGAACGGCAGCGAGCGACGCTTCCTCCGCCCCGTCCGCCGTATCGGCACGTCGTGACTTCACGGCCTTTTTGGCTTTCTTGGGGGCGGGCATGGTGTGATTCCTGATGGGTGCGTGGCTGGTGATGTGGTGCGGAGCGGCAGGCCTCCGCAGGCCTCGCACTATACGGCATCGCCCGCCGGGCTACCATTGAAAGGCTCGCTGCTGGAGCCGCGCTCACTCGGGGGAAGCAACGCCGGTCGCCACGGTTGCCTGCGGAGGAAGAGGCTCGCGCCGATGAGCCCCAGGGCTACGCCGAAGCAAGCGTCGCTGGGGAAGTGGGCGGAGGAGACGATTCGCTGCGACGCCGCCATGAGGGCAAAGATCGCGAAGAAGATCCGGCCGCGCGGGTATTTCCAGGCCAGTGCCGCGGCAAACCCCGCCGCGATCGCCGAGTGCCCCGAAGGGAAGCTGTTGATATTCGAACGGCTTCCGGTGACCGTGGCGATCACGGCTTCATTGAAGGAATCCCAGACGCTGCTGTGGGTGACGAAATCGGCGGCCCGCGGCCGCACCCGATCGACGAGGAGCTTGATGATGTCGGTGAGGATCCCGCCGGTGAACGTGGCCCCGAGAAACCGGGCAAACGTCGCCTGCTGGGGCGTCGGTTGCCGCGCAGGCCTGCCGAATGCCGGCGATCGCCACAGCGGCCAGGCAAGCGTGCGATCGAGCGTTGCGACGAGGCCGAGGAGGATCACGACACTCACCGTGTGGCCGATCAGTTCGGAGAGCGTCACAAGCCGATGGATCTCTCCGGCGATCTTCACCAGCACGCTCGGCATCGCTGCCGGCCATGCCCCATCTTTGCACCAGGCGGCCACCGGGACATCGACGGCCAGGGCGGCGATCCCGAGGAACACCAGCCCTGCCGCGCTCCCCAGCAGCAGACCCACCGAGGCTGGCCGATCGGCGCCTGGAACGATCGACTCGGCGGAGTTCACGGCGGCGCGGGGGGGGCCGGCGGGGCGCGGCGTGGAAAGACGTTTCATGCCCCGCATCGTGCCAAAAGCCGTGCAGACGGTCTATCCGGATCGGGTTTGGAGAGCGGCGCCGCGGTGAAAGCCTTGAGCCGCTTCCCAGCGGTCAGGTCCAGAGCGTTCGATCGAGGAGACGGTAATTGATTGCCTCGGCGAGGTGGGCGCAGTGAATTGTCTCGGCAGCGTCGAGGTCGGCAATCGTCCGGGCCACCCGCAGCACCTTGTCGTGGGCCCGGGCCGAGAGGCCGAGATTCGTCACGGCCCCTTTGAGCATCTCGCTGCCCGGGGCGTCGAGCTGGCAATGCTCGCGCACCAGCCGGCTCGACATCCGGGCATTGGCCCGGGTGCTGCTGCCGGCAAACCGGGCCGCCTGCCGCTCGCGGGCCGCGTTCACCGCCGCCCGCATCTCCTGGCTCGACGTGCCCGCCCGCTTGGCGGAGAGATCGCGGTAGGCGACGGCCGGCACCTCGAGCTGGATGTCGATCCGGTCGAGGAGCGGCCCGGAGATCTTCCCCATGTATCTCTCCACCTGCGGCGGCGTGCACTGGCACTCGCGGCGCGGGTCTCCCCGATAGCCGCAGGGGCAGGGGTTGAAGGCGGCGACGAGAATGAACTCGGCCGGGAAGCGCGTCGTCGATTTGGCACGGCTGATCGTCACCGATCCATCCTCGAGCGGCTGCCGAAGCACCTCGAGCGTCCGCCGGTTGAACTCGGGAAGCTCATCGAGAAACAGGACGCCGTTGTGGGCGAGGCTGATTTCGCCCGGCATCGGCACTGATCGGCCGCCAACGAGGCCGGCCTCCGAGATCGTGTGATGTGGTGCGCGAAAGGGACGGGTGGCGAGGAGCGGCTGCCCCGGCGCGAGGAGCCCGAGCGAACTGTAGATCCGCGTTGTCTCGATCGACTCAGCCGCCGAGAGCGACGGGAGGATCGTCGGGATCCGCTTGGCGAGCATCGTCTTGCCGCCGCCCGGGGGGCCGAGCATAGCGACGTTGTGGCCGCCAGCCGCCGCCACGCACAGCGCCCGCTTTGCCGCCTCCTGGCCGCGGACGTCGGCGAAGTCGATGTCGTAGGAGGCGTATTGATCGAACCACTCCCCCATCCGCGACGGCGACGGGCTGATCTGGAGCTCCCCGGCGAAAAACCGCACCGCTTCGGTGAGCGAGGCGACGGGGATGATCTCGATCTCCTCAACGACCGCCGCCTCAGTAGCGCTCGCCGACGGCACGACCACGCCGCGGAGGTTTTTCTGGCGGGCGGCCGAGATCGCCATCGAGAGAGCGCCGCGGGCAGGGCGCGTCGAGCCCTCGAGCGACAGCTCCCCGACGACGGCATAGTCATTGAATCGTTCAGACGAGAATTGCCCGCTGCCGGCGAGGATCCCGAGCGTGATTGGGAGATCGAACGTCGCCGCCTGTTTCGGCAGCTCCGCCGGGGCGAGGTTGACCACCACCCGGTCGAGTGGCCGGGTGTAGCCGCAATTGACCATCGCCCGGGCTACCCGGTGGGTGCTCTCGCGGATCGCGGCGTCGGGGAGGCCGACGACGACGGTCGCCGGGAGGGCCCCGGTCGACACGTCGACTTCGACATCGACCGGCACCGCCTCGATCCCCTGGAGTGAAAAGGTCCGCAGTCGCGCGAGCATGGGAGAGCTCCATTCATGCCGGCCGCGGCCGGAGGTTCTTGTCGGCCGAGGCGGCCGGAGGGTTTTGCAGGCCGGTTTGGCCGTGAGTCCTGTGCCGGCCGAAGCAGCCGGGAGGTCTGGAACACTCAAGAGTGTACGCCCGTACACATTCGGCGCCAAGCTGTCCCCCAACAACTTCCGCTTCCCGGCTTCATCCCGACCGGGGCGATGGGGTAGCCTCACAGGCCGGCTTCCACGCGGTCGTGGAGCGATTCCCCTTTCCTTCGCGGACCAGTTTCCATGGACGAGCGACGCATGGCGGCTTCGGGTGGACGATTCTTCCGTGGGGCGCTGGTAGCGGCAGCGGGGCTGGCGCTGGTCGCTTCAGGGCTCGCCCGGGGCGATGAGGGGATGTGGCTGTTCAACCAGCCGCCACTGGAACGCCTCGAGAAGGACCACGGCTTCAAGCCGACGCCGGAATGGCTCCTCCATCTCCAGCAGTCGAGCGTCCGCTTTAATTCGGGAGGCTCGGGGTCGTTTGTCTCCGCCGAAGGTCTTGTCCTCACCAATCATCACGTCGGTGCCGACAGCCTTCAGAAGCTCGGCGACGACACCCATGACTACTATCGCGACGGCTTCGCCGCGGTGACGCGCGACGACGAGCTCCGCTGCCACGACCTCGAGCTCAATGTCTTGATGTCGATCGAGGACGTCACGCAGCGCGTCCAAGGGGCCGTTGAGCCGGGGATGTCGGCCGACGATGCCTTCGCCGCCCGCCGCAAGGCGATGGCGACGATCGAGCAGGAGTCGCTCGAGAAGACCGGCCTGCGGAGCGACGTCGTCACGCTCTTCCAGGGCGGCGCGTACCATCTTTACCGGGCGAAGAAGTACACCGACGTCCGCCTCGTCTTCGCCCCCGAACGGCAGATTGCCTTCTTCGGTGGCGACGCCGACAACTTCGAGTTTCCCCGCTTCAACCTCGATATGTGCCTGTTTCGGGCCTACGAGAATGGCAAGCCGGCGAAGGTGGAGCACTTCCTCGCCTGGGGCGCCGAGCCGGTCCGCGAAGGGGAGCTTGTGTTCGTCTCCGGCCACCCCGGCCACACCGACCGTGCCAACACGATGCGCGAGCTCGTCGCCATGCGCGACCGGCAGATGCCGATGGGCCTGGCGATGCTCCGCCGGCTCGAGGTGATGCTCGGCGTCTATTCGGGGCAGGGGCCCGAGGAGGCCCGGCAGGCCTCAGAGGATCTCTTCGGCGTTCAGAATAGCCGCAAGGCTCGCGAGGGGCTCCTCTCCGGGCTCCTCGATCCGCGCGTCATCAAGCGGAAGGAGGAGGCCGAGCGTTACCTCCGCGAGGAGATGGCCAAGTCAGCAACGACGCGCGGCAAGCCGACGCCCTTTGCCCGCATCGAGGATGCCGAGAAGGAGATCGATGCCATCGCCCTGCGCTACAACCTTCTCGAAGGGGGCGCGGCCTTCAACAGCAAGTATTTCTCCACCGCCCGGGCGATCCTCCGGGCGGCCGAGGAGCAGGCAAAGGGGAGCGGCGAGCGGCTCCGGGAGTTCCGCGAGTCAGCGCGCGAGTCGATGGAACTGGGGCTGTTCTCCGACGAGCCGGTCTACGACGCCCTCGAGACGGTCAAGCTCGCCGACTCGCTCACCTTCATGGCGGGCGCGCTCGGCGTCGACGACGCAATCGTCAAGGCGGTGCTCGCCGGCAAGTCGCCGCGCGACCGGGCCGCGGAGCTCGTCAAGGGAACCGGGCTCGGCAAGCGGCCGACAGAGCCGGGGCAGGATCCGGTCCGTGACACGCGCCGCGAGATCTACCAGGCCGGCCTCGACGGCGGCGCTAAAGCTGTAGAGAAGTCAGGCGATCCGATGATCGCACTGGCCGCGGCAGTCGACACCGAGGCCCGCCGGCTTCGGAAGATTATGGAAGCGGTCCGCGAGGTGAAGCAGCAGGCCCATGCCGAGATCACGCAGGCGCAATACGCCATTGCCGGCGACGGCCTCTATCCCGACGCCACCTTCACCCTCCGCCTCGCCTACGGCACGGTGAAGGGCTACGAGCAGGATGGCAAGCGGATCGATCCGATCACCCACTACGCCGGGCTGTTTGACCGGGCGACGGGGAAGAAGGAGACGCCGCCGTTTGATCTTCCCACGCGCTGGCAGTCGATGCGGGGGGAGCTTGAGGCCAACGACGCCTTCTTGAAAGTTCCCTTTAACTTCGTCTCCACCGCCGACATCATCGGCGGTAATTCCGGGAGCCCGGTCGTCAATCGCGACGGCGAGCTTGTCGGCCTGATCTTCGACGGCAACATCCAGTCGCTGATCCTCGACGTCGCCTATGACGACCGGCAGAGCCGGGCTGTCTCTGTCGACGCCGCCGGGATCCTCGCCGCCCTGCGGACGGTCTACAAAGCCGAGGAAATTGTCGCCGAGCTGACCGCCGCCCAGCAGCCCCCGCGGGCCCGGGCCGCCGACGCCGAGAACGCCGGTTGGAAGTCGCTCTTCGACGGCGAATCGCTTGGCGGCTGGAAGAGTACGTCGTTTGGCGGCGAGGGGGAGATTGCCGTCGAGGATGGCTCGATCATGATCGGCCGCGGCTCCGACATGAGCGGGATCACCTGGACGAAAGACGTGCCGAAGCAGAACTACGAGGTCGAGCTCGAGGCCCAGCGCGTCGACGGCAACGATTTCTTCTGCGGGCTGACGTTCCCGGTCGGCGACGATCCCTGCAGTTTCATCGTCGGCGGCTGGGGCGGGGGGGTCGTGGGGCTGTCGAGCATCGACGGTCAGGATGCGGCCCACAACAGCACGACGACCTACAAGGAGTTCAAGTCGGGGCGCTGGTACACCGTCCGCGTCCGGGTGACGCCGGAGCGGATCGCCTGCTGGATCGACGACGAGCAGGTGGTCGACCAGAAGCTCGCCAATCGGATCGTCTCGATCCGCAACGAGGTCTTTGCCTCGAAGCCGCTCGGGATCGCCACCTACTCCACCGTGGCCCGCGTCAAGAACATCCGCGTGCGGTCGGTGGCCGCCGCGGCCGAGCCAGTGGCCGCAGGCGCCGACGCCGCACAGGACGAATGAGCGACACACCGTCGGATACCACGGCGGCGGGGGAGGAGGCAGATCCGTCGGCCTCCCCCCCGGCCGATCGTCCCGACAAGCTCCGGCTGCGGATTGCCGGGGAGGCGGGGCGGATGCTGGCTGAGCGTGGTGGCGATGCGCGGCGCGCCGGCTTCCGGGCCGCCAGGCGCCTGGGGCGGGGCTGGGTGCCGCCGCAGCATCTCCCTGATTCGGGTGAGATCCGCCGCGAGACGGAGCGGGCGATGGTGCAGGGATCCGATGCCCCGGCGGGGCGGGCGGGGCTTCCCGGCGACCGCTTCGACCGGATCGCCGAGCTTGTCCGTGTGCTCGGGGCGGTGAAGCGGGATCCGGTCAAGTATCCGGAAGGGGACGCGCTCGAGCATTCGCTCCAGGTGTTTGCCCGAGTGAGTGAGGAGTGTCCGTGGGACGAAGAACTCCTCACCGCGGCCCTTGTCCACGACATCGGCCTGGCGATCGATCGGGCCAATGCGGTGGCCGTGGCGCTTGAGGAGCTTGCCGATCTCGTCACCGATCGCACCCGGTGGCTCGTGGAGATGCTGCCGGTAGCGACGGCGCTCCACGCCGGCACCCTCGGGCACCGGGCCCGCCATCGGCTCGAGGAGCATCCCGACTACGACAGCCTGCGGCTTCTGGAGTCAGCCGACCGCCGCGGGCATGTCCGCAGCGGCGAGGCCCCGACGCTCGAGGA
>JBAWVV010000081.1:0-13499 GCA_037147115.1 Planctomycetia bacterium
GGGCTGTGGCGGGTCGACGCCGCCTACGTGGAGGGGCGGCAGGTGGCCCGGGCGGTGGGGATCGCCGCGCTCCCCGCTCCGACCGGCCTCGTCTGTCTTCCCAACGGGGAAGTCGCTGTCTCTCACGGTACCGAGTCGTCACGGATCATCCGTTTCTCGCCGCGAGTCGGCGGCCCCAAGGAACCAACCCGATGACCACCCCCCGTCGACAGAAGATCGAGGCGATGCTGGCGGACGACCCGGACGACGTCTTCCTTCGCTACAGCCTGGCTTTGGAACTCGAGAACGAAGGGGAGTGGGAAGCGGGCCTCGATATCCTCGAGACGCTCGCCCGCGGCACGCCCCCCTACGTGCCGGCTTTCCAAATGTCGGCCCAGCACCTGGTCAAGCACGAGCGCCCCGACGAGGCCCGCGCCTGCCTCCGCGAGGGGATCGAGGCAGCGCGGGGTCAGGGGCTTTCGCATGCGGCCGCCGAGATGGCGGAGTTGCTGATGAGCCTCGGGGCTAGCGGCGAGGGTTGACCGCCGTCCACTCCTCGCCACGAGCCACGAGCCACGAGCTCTTGAACGAGGCGGGCGCTGCCTGGCTCAACCGGCCACGGCCTCACAGGGGGGTTCGGCAGCCTCGGCCCCGCGCGTGATGACGAAGCCCATCTCCTCGATCATCCGGTAATCCGATTCGGGGAGCTGCCCCTTCGTCGTCAGATAGTCCCCCACGAACATCGAGTTGGCGGCGTAGAGCCCCAGCGGCTGAAGCGACCCGAGATGGATCTCCCGCCCACCGGCGATGCGGATCTCCGCCGACGGGTTGACCAGACGCATCATCGCCAGCCCGCGGAGGCAGTCGCGGGGCGTCAGCCGCGCGGTCCCCTCCAGCGGCGTGCCGTCGATCGCGTTGAGGAAGTTGAGCGGAATCGATTCGACGCGCAGCGACCGCAGTTCCATCGCCATGTCGACCAGATCGGCCCGCGTCTCCCCCATCCCCATGATCCCGCCGCTGCACAACTGGAGGCCGGCGGAACGGCAGGCGGCGAGCGTCGCCACCCGGTCAGCGTGCGTGTGGGTCGTGCACACCTCGGGGTAGAAACGTTCGCTCGTATTCAGATTGTGATTCACCTTGTCGACGCCCGCGGCGGCGAGGGCCCGAGCCTGATCGGGGGTGAGAAGGCCGAGGCAGGCGCAGATGTTGAGATCGTAGCGGGCCTTGATCTCCGGGACGATGCGGCAGACCGCGTCGATCTCCCCCTGCGTTGGACCGCGTGCCGAGATCACGATGCAGAACGTCTTCGACTGCCGCTCGGCGGCGAGCCGGGCCCCCTCGAGGAGCTTCGGCGCGGAGAGGAGGTTGTAGCGGGGGATCTCCGCGTCGGAGACCTTCGACTGGGAACAGTAGCCGCAGTCCTCTGGGCAGAGGCCGCTCTTGGCATTCATGAGGAAGAACAGCTGCACCGTGTTGCCGAAGTGACGGTGGCGGACGCGCCACGCGGCGGAGAGCACGTCGAGGATCTCGACGTCGGCCGAGTCGAGCACGGCGAGCGCTTCAGCGGGGTTGATCTCCCCCCCGGCGAGAATCCGCTCGGCAAGCGCCCCCCAGGTTCCGGCGGGGCGCGCCGCTTCGGCGGCCGCCCGATGGGACGAGGAGGGGGAGTCGACCGACGGGGTGACTGGCATGGAAACGGTCTCTGGGGGGCGCGGGGACGGGGTGTCGCTTCCGGACGCAGCCGCCGTCATGACGGGGAATGTATGCGAAGCGGCCCCGCCCCGCCAAACGCCCAAGCCGCTCTCCCCCGCGTTCCCTCCGATATCTCCAGATCTCCACCGCGGCGACGGGATCGGCGTGGACAGGGGGGGTTGTGACGGCAGCACCCCGGTTTGTGGAAATCTTTCGCCCCGTCACATCCGATACATCCTTGACGACTGTCAACCGCAGTGCATCCAGAGGAAGCGTCAAACATGGTCCGGACACGAATCCCCGAAGCGTCACTCGTCGGGCTGCTCGCGGCGCTGGCCACGTTCTGTGCACTCGAGGCCCGCGGGGAACAGCCCTATTCGATCGTCGGCCAATCGGGGCCCGCCACGGCAGCGACCGGTCGCAGGCCGCTCGCCGAACGGATCAAGGCTGCCAACCGTCCGATCCGCATCGCCTCGGAGGAGGAGCTCGCCCCCGACGAGGGCTTGATCCCGGCGCTCCAAGATCCGGCGGCTCAGGTTCGGGAGTGGACTCCCGGCCCCGTCGTCGTGGAGTTTCCGGCCGGTGGGCCCGCCGCCATCGCCGTCGATGAGCTGGCGGAAATGAACGAACCGGGAGTGATGCCGCCACCGGAATCGACTGCCGTCGCCGCCCATCCGACGACCGCTGAGGACTCCGGGCTCGTCGGCGAGGTCTCGACGATCGACTCCGAGGAGCCTGCGGACGCCGCCACTCCGGAAAAGACCGCGGAGGAATCGCCCTCCTCCGCGGGGGCCTCCGTCACCCCTCCCGGCCCGCTCCCGCAGGTTTCGGGGCAGGCCGAACGTGTGGCTCCCCAGCGGCGCTCCGCCGCTCGGGTGACGCCGCAGCGGCGTGAAGCGCTCCTCGATCGGCTGCGGACGGCACTCGCCGAGGTGCCCCGTCCCCTCGGCCTGATTCCGGCTCGGCCCCGAACGAAGGCCTCGGCACGTCAACCTGCTCCCGTGCCCCGTTCCGCGGTCGTCCGCCATTCCGTCCCCGCGTCGAGCCTGCCGGAACCGCTCACCGCTCAGTCGGCCACCAGCCCGACGGAGGCTTCGCTCGAAGGAGACGCAGCGGCCGATGAGGCCAGCGTCGATGCCGCGACGACCGAACCGAGCTTGGCCGCCGTTGAAGCGACGGCGCCGGAGGATGGAGCCACGCCAGTCGCTTTCGACGCCGGGAATGATTTTGTTGGTGCGGTCGCCGAAGACACCGACAGGTTGCCACCGTCAACGGAATCGGCGGCGGAAGAACTTGCCGCCGTCGGGATCGCCGACGATCCGGTCGCCACACCCGCCAGCCATGCCGTTGCCGAGGCTAGCGAAGCAGAAGCCACTGTTGCCGACGCTAGCGAAGCCGAGGCCACCATTGCCGAGGCCACGGTTGCCGACGCGGCAGCCGCGCCCCAAACCACTCCCACCGAAGCCGTGGCCGAGGCACCAGCCGTCCGTCCAGCCGGTCAAGGGCAGTCGCACCGACAGGTCCATCCCCAGCGCCCCCGGGCGCCGAGTGCCCCTCAGCCGGCGATGACGCCGCTGGATCGCCTCCAGGCCCGGCTCGAGAACATGCCCCGGGCGCTCGGTCTGGTGCCGGCCCCGCGCCCCTCGATGCACGCCAACCGGGCCCCGCGTCGCCGCGCTCCCCAGGCTGTGCCCGCCCCGGCGGACGAGCCCCTCCAGGCTGCCGCCCCGGCCGCGGTGGCCGCCCCGGCCGTGGATACCGTGGCCGTCGACGACACAGCCGATCCGAATGCCGCTCCCTCGACACTCAGCAGCGATGCCGAGCTTGCGCACGAGGGGAGCGGCGACGCCGGCCCGGACCTGATCGTCACCGCGGTCCCCGCCGACGAAGCGCTTCCCACCACCGTTGACGACCTCGATTCCCTCACCGCCACTGGAGACGACGGGGGGGCCACAGCCTCGCCGACCTCAGCCGACAGCGACGGGGCAGGGGATGTCGACGTCGATTCGGGGCTCTCCGCCGATGTGCCGTCGCTGGTGGCGACCACCGCCGAGGAGACCGCCATGCCGACGCCGGTGGCGGAGCCGACGCCGGACGGGGCAGCGGCACCGGCCGCACCGGCCCTGCGGACGCCGTCGCGCCAGCCGGCCCGCCGTCCCTCGCCGCCCGTCGTCCGTCGCCCGATCCGCGACGCCCTGGAAACGGCGCTGGCGAACATGCCGCGCCCGCTGGGACTCTTCCCTCAGCCCGAACCGGTCGCCCCCCGTCGTTCCGTCGCGGGCCCCTCCACCGGCACCGCCACCCCCCGCGCCCTGGCGACCAAGTCGATTGGCACGCGTCCACTCGACGCCGAGCGTGGGACCGAGCCGGACGTCTCCAGGGCGATCGTCGCTAAGCCCCCGACTGCTGCCGGTGCCGATGCGGCCGACACGACGTTGACGTCCGGAAACGACACGGCGGAACCGGAGCCGCTCTCCACCCTGAACCACCCGCTCGTCGCCGACACCGACGGCGTTGGGGACGCCGACAACACACCGGCGACCCTCGCCGATCTGGCTGACGCTGGAGACGCCACTTTGACCCCGGCAACCTCCATCGAGGTGACAATGACCGGGCCGGAGGGTTCCATCCCCCTCGGCGAACGGGTGACGCTCCACCTCACCGTCACCAACAGCGGCACCACCGCGGCCACCGACGTGACAGCGGTCGTGCACTTCGGTGTCGGGCTCGAACCGCTCGGCATCCGGGGGCGCCTCGGCAGCTTCACCGCCGATGGTTCGGTGATGTTCGAACGCCTCGCCGAACTTCCCCAGGGCGAGAGCTTCGAAGTCGAGATCGTGGCCGTCTGCACCATCGCCGGAACGATCCCCTATCAGGGCGCCGCCTGGTGCGGCGACGGCGAGGAACGCAACGTCGTGCCGGCCGATGCCTCGATCACGGTGGTCCCGACAGCCGTGGCCGCTGAACCCGCGCCGCTGAGGCGTCGCTGACCGGCCGCCGTCTTGGCCACGGCGGCCCGGTCGATCAATCGACGAGTCCGAGGGGGAAGGGCGAGAGGAGCTCGAGGCCGGTCGGGGTGACAAGGTAGTCGTTCTCGATCCGGATGCCGACGCCGAGATCGGGTCCATAGAGCGCCGGTTCGACCGCGATCACGTCCCCCTCTTCGAGCGTGTCGTCCCAGGAGGGATTCAGATGGGGCGTTTCGTGGACGAACAGCCCAATGCCGTGGCCGAGGTGGCTGTTCCACGATCCGAGTGACGGCACGCCGTTGAGCCAAGCGTGGACCTCGGCGTAGATGTCGCGGCAGCTGACACCCGGCCGCCCCATCCGCTCGACGATCTGAAATGCCCCACAGACCCGCTCGCACGCCGCCGCCTGGGGGTCGGTCGGCCGACGATCGACCGACACCGTCCGGGCGTTGTCGGAGAAGTAGCCGCGGTAAGCCGGGCCGAGATCGAGAATGTAAAGCTCGCCGGCCCGGGCGCCGCGCGCCCGTGGAGCGCCTCCGCGCACGCCCGAGGCGTAGTCGTTCCCCGTATCGGTGAGCATCTCACCGCACGCCTCGACCGCCGCCCCCTGGAGGGCCGAGAAGACGGCCAATTCGCTCACGCCCGGCTCGATCATCGCGCGGGCCGTGCGGTACATCGCCCCGGTGGCATCGGTGGCGCGGCGGAGGAGCCCGAGCTCGTCGGCATCCTTGCGACGGCGGAGATCCCAGAGCAGGGGATCGACATCGACGAGCTCGGCACCGGGGAAGAGGCGGGTGACGTGGGGACAACAGGCGGAGTATTCCACGGCGACGCGCCGCGGCGCCGTCCGGCCGGAAAGCCAATCGGCGAGCACCGCCGCCGAGGCCTGGCGCTGGTCGAGCCGGAGCGTCGAGCGCCACTTGCTCTCGTAGGTGCGGACATCGTCGGCCGCGGCGGCATCAACGACCTTGTCGGGGCAGACGAGGAGCAGTTCGCCGGCGGCATCGATCGCCGCCAGGGGTGCGCGTCCCCAGCGGTAGTCCCAACGGTGTCCGGTGAGGTATTGGACATGCTCCGGTGAGGTGAGCACGACGAGATCGGGCGCGGCGGGGGCAAGGCGTTCACGGAGGCGTCGCTGCCTCACCCGGCAGGTCTCGAGATCGAGGAGCGGGATGCCATTCATGGGAAACCTCGGGGGGGAGCGGGGAGAGCGGAGCACCGGCGCCGGCCATGCGGCCGCCGCATCCCCGCTCAGGTCAGACGGGAGAGGAGGGTGGGATCGAAGGGAGGGAAGTGGGGATCGAGCCTCTCGAGGGTCTCGCGCAGGATGCGGGCCACCACGAGGTTGCGGTACCACTTCCGGTTCGCCGGCACGATGTGCCAGGGCGCTTCGGGGGTGTTGCACCTCGTGATCGCCTCCTCGTAGGCCGCGGTGAAATCGTCCCACAGGAGACGGTCATCGAGGTCAGCAGGCCCCAGCTTCCACTGCTTCTGCGGATCCTTGAGACGGTCCTCGAGCCGCTTGCGCTGTTCCTCGCGACTGATGTGGAGAAAGCACTTCACGAACTCGATTCGCCCCTCGTGGAGGAGCTTCTCGAAGGCATCGATCTGGGCGAACCGTCCCTTCCACACCTCCTTCTCCACCAGCTTCCGCACGCGGACAACGACCACATCTTCGTAGTGGGAGCGGTTGAAGATCCCGATCTTTCCGTGCGGCGGCACCTTGGCATGAACGCGCCACAGAAAATCGTGGGAAAGCTCGAGCGAGCTCGGGGCCTTGAAGCTCTCCACCTCGAGGCACTGCGGGCTGATGCCGCCGGCGAGCATCCGGATCGTGCCGTCCTTCCCGGAGGTGTCGATCCCCTGGAGGACCACGACGACGGCCCGCTTCGATTCGGCAAACAGCCGGTAGGCAAGTTCGTCGAGCTTCTCGCAGTGCTGGCGGGTCTCGGCTTCGGCTTGTTCCTTCTCAAGCCCCTCGTGGTAACCGGGGTCGAAGTCTTCAAGCCGGCATTTTTCGCCGGGAGCGATCTGGAGGGGCTGTGGCATGGAGGGGGTGCTGGGGGCCCGACGTCATCCGGGCAACGCGGCCCGGGTGGCGACCGCATCAGGGCAGACACGCCTGCGCTCGCAGCGAAGAGTCTACCCTTCCCCCGACGAAGCCTTCCATGGCCCCGCCTCCTGCCGGAGGGGGTCAGCCACGGGGGCCGGAGAAGAACATCGCCCGTGACGACACGGCCCGTTGCCTCCGCCGGAGACGCGGGGCCACGATCATCCCTCCCCCGAGCGACCGCGGTTCCTCTGCCCCGTCAAGGGCGTCGACGACCCCGAGCGACTCCATCTCCTCCCAACCGAGCCGTTCCGCCTCGGGGACGGCAAGCACGTCGGCGATCGGGCAGACGCCGGTTGCGCGGATGGTGCACGGGTCGTCTCCCACCATGACGACGAAGGTCGAGCCCTGGAAGGTTGAACCCTGGAAGGCGCCGCGACGGCTGGTGACGTTCGGCTGGATGGCTGGCATGGGGAGGGCTCCCGTGGGAGAAGGGATGCTTCACCGGCACCCGGCCGGCGTGAGGAAGGAAATATGCAAATGGCGCGCCGTTGGTGACCGGGTCTCCAAACTCCGGTGCGAGCCGCAACAGTCGTCCCAGACTTCCCATCCCCGTTGCCGCCGCCGCCGTCCGCTGCAATTTTTGCAACAGACAGGCGAACTGCGACCCCCAGGGAAGCTGGGTGACCTGCAATTTCTTCCATCGTCGCACCTGGTCGGAGAGCTTGAGCGTGGGCAGGGGAGGGGCGACGGTGCGGCCCCGGCAGACTTTGACGGATGACGGCTCCGAGCGCCCCGAAGCCACTCACCCGTTCGGGCTTGCGTGGTCGAATCGGGGGAGGCCGTCGTCGGGGCCATCGTCACCGAACCCCCCGGCGTGATCCTCTCCCGCCACGGCCGGCCGCGACCGCAACCGGTCGCGGAGGGACGCGGCGAGCTCGTAATCCTCCGCCCGAACCGCCGCCGCGAGTTGCTCCTCGAGCGTCTGCCCCACCTCGTACTTCGTCCTCACGCTCTCGCGCATCTGCTCGAGGCGACGGACAAGCTCGTCTTCGGAGAACTGCTCGGCCGCGTCGTAGCGGGCGAACAGGGCACGGAACTCGTCGAGGCCGACGTTGATCTCCCGGATCGCCGACGCGGCCCCCTTCTCCTCGAGGGTCGCCAGCGCCGTTGCCTGGACGCGGTGGAAGAGGACGAACGGCCGGTACTGCTCGTGGGAGAGCGTCCATTCCTCGTCGGGGGAGTGCTCGCGAACGAAGTCCATGAACGCCAGGCTGTGATCGGCATCCAGGGCAGCGCGACGGTATTCGCGAAGCGACAGCCAGCAGATCCGGCGATGGTAATACTGGACAAACTCCCGATCGGCCTCGGCGCACTGCTCCTTCGTGAGCCGGAACCGCTCGCCAGTGCGGACGACCTCCCCCACGAGATAGTCGAAATAGGTTTCGGCGCCGTGGGGGTGGAGGCCGTCGGGCCGCAGATCGGTCTCCATCTGGAGGAGACCCATGTCGACCCGCATCTGGATGAGGTCGCGGCCATTGCGGGCTTTGACGAGCCGGGCACTGACCTCTCCGGGATGGAACTCCCAGCCTTTGAGGAGCGAATCGATGTCGCGGGCACCAGCCATGGAGGTTCACCTCGGATTCGCTTGACGCCCACTGCCGGACCGCCGTCGTGGCGCCGCGGCGGGCATTTCTAGCACCGCGATTATAGCATCGCCGCCGGCCGGCCCCGCCGAGAGGACCGCTCACTCGGCCGGTCGACGGCGGAGCGACTTCGTCGCGCCGCGGTGACGTTTACCCTCCAGTCTCCGGGCCACGGCCGACTTCGGCACCTTCGTGCGCCGCCGGACGACGGGAGGACGCAGCGCCCGCTCGACGAGGGCGGACAGTTTCGCGAGGCAGTCGGCGATGTTCTGCGGCTGGTCGCGGAAACGCTGGCCGGTGATCACGAGATGCCCCTCATGGGTCAGTCGCGAGGCGACCAGCGCCATCAACCGCCGACGGACCGGATCGGGCAGCGCAGGGGAGCTGCGCACGTCGTAGCGGAGGACCGCCTTGCTGCTGGTCCGGTTGACGTTCTGGCCGCCGGGCCCGCTACTGCGCACGAAGTGCCAGGACAATTCATGCGCAGGGATGACCACCGCGCCGTCGCCGACCCTGATTTCCTTGTCGCGTGCCATCTGCGGTAGCCTTGTTCCTAGAATCAATTGGTGTACGCGATTCTTCCCGGACCGGAAAGTACCAGTCCGGCGCGTCGCCGAGGTTCATCCCCCACCGCCGCCGACACGCCCATGGTCCACCCCACGGCCCTCCGCCTCCTCCTCGCCGTCACCCTCGTCACGGCACCGTCTCCGCTCCCCGCGGCCGATCCCCCTCCGGCCACCGATCTGTCGACCCGGGTCGGGGAGGATTGGGGGACGTTCCTCGGGCCCGCGGGCACCGGGGCGAGCAGCCTTGTCGGGATCGCGTCCCCGTGGGGGGCCCCCGGCCCGCGAGTCGTGTGGCATGCGGCGATGGGGGAAGGGTATTGCGCTCCGGCCGTCGCCGGAGGGCGGGCGTTCCTGTTTGATCGCTTCGAAAACCGCCTCCGGCTGCGAGCGGTCGAAGCCGAGACGGGGCGCCCTCTGTGGGAGGCAGGGCGTGACATCACCTACAGCGATTCCTTCGGCTACGACGGCGGTCCCCGCGCCCAGCCGGTGGTATCGGGCGACCGTCTCCTTACCTTCGGCCCGGACGGAAAGCTCGAGTGCCGCGCCATCGTCGATGGGGGCCTTCTCTGGGAGGTCGACACGTCCAGCACCTACCATGTCATCCAGAATTTCTTCGGAGTCGGCACCGCCCCGCTCGTCGTCGGCCCACAGGCTGTCGGCGCAAAGGAGCGGACGCTCGTCGTGGTGCAGGTGGGGGGAAGCCGGGAGGGGGCGAGCCCGGCGGCTCCCGAACGCCTCGATCTGGTGAAGGGGCTCGACAGCGGCCTCGTGGCCTTCGATCTCGACACCGGTGCGGAAGTGTGGCGGGCCACGAACCAACTCGCCAGCTACAGCGCGCCGGTGCTCGCCACGATCGGCGGTCGACCGCTGATCCTTGCCTGGATGCGCGACGATCTCGTGGCCGTCGAGCCGGCGACCGGCAAGCTCCTCGATCGCTTCCGGTGGCGGTCGGACGAACTGTTTAGTGTCGTCGCCGCGAGCCCGGTCGTGTCGGGCGACCAGATCCTCCTCTCCGAATGCTACGGCCCCGGCAGCGTCCTCCTTGAGGTGGTGAAGGATTCGTTCCGCGAGCTCCGTCGCGACCGCCCCGGAGCGCGGCCCCGTCAGGCGCTCAAGACCCACTGGAACACCCCCGTTCTCCAGGACGGATATGCCTACGGATCGAGCGGACGCAACGCCGGCGACGCCCAACTCGTGTGCGTCAACTGGAACACCGGCGTGGTCGGTTGGAGCGAGGGAGGGTTGGGGCGCGCGAGCACCACCCTCGTCGATGGCCACCTCCTCGTCCTCGGTGAATACGGCGACCTTGTCCTCGCCCGGGCCACGGCTGAGAAGTACGAGGAACTGTCGCGCGTTCGTCCCGTCGACGCCGCCAGCGGTCGCGAGCTCCTCGTCGCGCCATGCTGGGCGGCACCGGTCATCGCGCGCGGCCTGCTGTTCGTCCGCGGCAACGGACGGGTGGTCTGTCTCGATCTCCTTCCGGCGCGTTGAAGGGCGCCCGATGAACGGTTGTCCCGCCCTGCCAGGGAGGGATCCGCGCGGACTGTCAACCCCGGATCGAGCGCCCGTCCCGCCCGGTCAAGACCAGCGCCCGGAAAGCATCCGGGCGGAAGGAGCGTTCTCCACCGACTTCTCTTGCCTGCCTGCGAGGAGGCGTTCCATACTTCCTCCTCCGCCTTTGATCCGTCATCGCGGCGTGCCCTTTGTCCACCGGTTGGCAGGAGATCGATCCGACCTATGTCCGAGCCCACGTCCCGCGTCTCGCGCCTGCAGATGTCGATCAGCCAACTGACGACCTACCGCTGGGAACTCCCGGTCGAGCTCGATCATCTCGCGTACCACGGCTTCGATGCCGTGGCCCTGTGGCGGACGAAGGTCTCGGATGTCGGCGTTGACCAGACGCGGAAACTCCTCGACCGCTCGGGGATCCGGGTCTCGAGCCTGCAGTGGGCCGGCGGGTTTACCGGAAGCGACGGTCGCACGTTCCGTGAGAGCGTCGATGACGCCGCCGAAGCGATCGAGACGGCGGAGCGGATCGGGGCCGAAGTGCTCGTCGTCCACACCGGATGCCGCGGCGGCCACACCCTGGGGCACGCCCGTCGTCTGCTCCGCGAATCGCTCGATCTCCTCGCTCCCCTGGCTGCCGGCCGGGGCGTGACCCTCGCCCTCGAGCCGCACCATCCCGCTGCCGCGGTCGGCTGCGGATTCATGCCGCGACTCGCCCAGGCCCTCGAGTGGGTCGACCGCTTCGATCACCCCGCGGTCCGGCTCTCGCTCGACCTCTGGCAGTTCGGCCATGAGGCGACGCTCCGCGACCTCCTCCCCGACGTCGTCAAACACCTCGCCCTCGTGAAACTCGCTGACCGGATCGGCCCCCCTTCGTCCGATCGCGAGCGTCTTCCCCCCGGACAGGGCCATCTCCCCCTCGATGGGCTCGTAGCCGACCTCCATGCGGCCGGATACCGAGGGGACGTCGAGTTCGAGATCGTCGGCGAGGCGGTCGAGGCGGTCGGCTACGACCATGTTTTGCGGCATCTCCGCCGGGTGACGGATGGATGGGCCGGGCCAATGCGCCGGTCGGTCCCGCGCGAGATCGTCCGCGTCGCCAGTCCCGTCCGGCGTTGACCCTGCGGGCGGCACCGCCACCGATCACAGCGGCCCGGTCGCCGGGCCTGCAGCACTCACTTCTCCCCCGGCATCCGCAGATCCCAAGCCTCGACCCATTCCACTTCGCCGGGCTCTAGAGAGAGATCCTCCCGAAGCCGCCGATCGAAGTCCTCCATGTGCGCGGCGCCGTAGAAGATGGCGATCCGCTCCTTCCCCGCGGCGATCTGTTCCGAGAGCACCTCGAGGGCGGCACCGTTGCGATCGGTGATCAGGGTCGACCCCTCCTCCCCGCCAAAGGCCGCCGTCAGCACCTCCATGTCGGTGAACTGCTCCGCCATGATTCGGCGCAGACGGACCTCGCGGTCCTTCCCGAAGAACATCCCCCAGAGATCGCCGATCCCCACCTCGGGGCCGGTCGGCTTCCCGCGCTCGGCCCGTTCGGCCCCCTCGCGCATCAGACGCGTGAACATCGTCCACCACGATTCGCCCCGCTTTTGCATGGCGGCGTCGAATTCCTTGGGCGACATGTCGGCATGGATGAAGTTTGCTGCGGAATAGTCGATCTCGTCGAGCTGGAACGTGAGGCCGAGCATCTTTGTCAGGCCCTGCTGGGCATTGCCGATCGCGCCTGATGGCTTCCGCCCCGGCTGCGGCACACGGGCGTGGTCGGGGGCGACAAGCTCGTAGAGGACCGCGTCGTAATCCTCGAAGAGGCGGTCGAGGGTGTCGTAATACCCCTTTCCGCCGAGATGGACGGCACCAATGAGATCGACCTCGACAGGAGTCCGCCGCCCCGCCGCCCGGGCCGAGACTTCAGTCTCCCGGTAATGAACGATCGACGTGTCGAGCGACAGGGGCCTCCCCTTGGCGTCGCGGGAGAGACGGAGGAACTCGACCGCGTCGGCCTTCGGGTCGGCCCGTTCGGCCACGGCATTCCCCCGCGCCGGCTCCGCAGCAGCCGAGAGGATGCCCCACCCTCCCCAAACCACCGCGACGACGAGCCAGCCACAGCGGCCGGCGGGGCCGGGCCAAAAATTCTTGGCCCACACAAAACGGCCCCGGTGGTGAGAGACCTCGTGGCAGGTCCGCATCGCTGTTCTCCCTGGAAACGTCGGGAATCCGCGGAAAACGGCCGCAGTCCGGGGCCGCGTGAGGCGGTGCCTTGAGAATACCCGAGGTTGCCTCGGCTGCCAGCCTTTCTTCTTCCGGGATCGCTTCCTCCCCCCGATCCGTCAGGGTCTGCCAGGTTTCGTCAACTCGGATCCCCGGCACGACCGATACCAAGTGAGCAATCCGCAATTGCGGAACAACGGCTCCTGCTCCCCAGGACACATAGCGATGGCTACACACCCCCGTGTCAAGCGTGTTTCCGGACTCGTCTCCAAGCTGGCGACCATCCTCGCCTTGGCGGCGCCGCTGGCCCCGATCCCCCAGGCCCGTGGTGGAGACTGGATGCCGCTCCTGCCGGACCAGGACTTCTACGACTTCCAACTCTTCGCCCCGCCCGATCTCCAGGAATACGAGATGTTCCCGGAGCCGAGCGAGGGGCTGTTCTTCAACTACGACCGCCTCGCCTACGGCATCACCGTGCCGCGGGTGACCGGGGTGGGCACGACACAGACCGGCGGGTATCTCATCCCCACCCAGCCGATCTCCCCGCAGACGGTTGAAGCGGGAAAGCGGTTGCAACTGGCCGTGACACCGGAAAACAACGACGCTTGGCAGGGGAAGTTGCGCTATGGTTTGGCCGGTCAGCCGCCGCCCGGCGCGACGATCACCGTGCGCGGGCAGGCCGAGAGCATGCGCGAGGGCTTCGCGAGCCTCGGGATCGGCCTCGCCTTCGCGGCGCTGCTCGTCTACGCGCTCATGGTCGTGAACTTCCAGTCCTGGAAGCTCCCCTTCATCATCCTGATGGCGCTGCCCGGCGCCGCCGTCGGCATCGTGTTCGCGCTGTTCGCGACCAGCACGACGTTCAGCATTCCATCGCTCA
>JBAWVV010000082.1:0-13475 GCA_037147115.1 Planctomycetia bacterium
GCATCCGCGTCTCTCCCCATGGAAGGCTGATCTACGAGGCTGTCGAGCCGGCCGACGATGTCGCCGGGGCAGCGCCGGAGACTGTCGCAATGGCCGCCGCCTTTGCCGCCGGGCAGGCTGCTGGACTGATCCATCTGGCCGGGCTTCCCGACAGCGTCGGCGTGCCACCAGACGTGGCCTACTTCCGTGGCTGTGCGCGGAAGGTCGTGGAGGCGATCGGCCGGCTCGCCGAGGACGCCCGCCGAGCCTTCCTGAAGGCGACATCCGATGAACAGCCGGCAGCGATCCTGCCGCCACCGGATGACCTCGCCCTTGCGGCGATGATCGCCGTCGCCCCTCCGATGCGTGGCCTCGACCACCTCGATGCCGCAGCGCTGCGGGGGATCTGGCACGAATTGGCTGCCGAAGTCCGCGCGCAGGCGGCGACGAGACCGGGAGGCCTAGCCGCCGTGCTCGCAGCGATCGATCCGCGGTTCCACCTTCTCGGGAAGGTCACCTTCCATCTGGCTGAAAACCGCCGTGACGAGGCGCGGCCGTTCGCGTTCCTCGCCACCTATGCCCACCGGCTCACGGCATCCTCGGCCGTGCAGCATCTGCCCTTGGCGAAGGCGGTCGAATCCTCCGCCGAGCACCGCGATCAAGCAAAACTCGTGGAGTTGCTGGCGCCGGTCCAGGCGGCCGCGGATCGCAGCACCCTCATCCGGGAATGGCTCGATTCCCGGGCGATCTTCACGCCCCGGGCGATCACGATCGCGGAGGCTCACCGCTTTCTCCGTGATGTGCCCGCGATGGAGGAGAGTGGACTGGTCGTGCGCGTGCCCGACTGGTGGCGGGGCCGGAAGCCGCCGCGGCCGACGGTTCAGGTGCGCCTCGGCGATGCCGCGCCATCCGCCGTCGGGGTTGACGGCCTGCTCGATTTCTCCGTCGATCTCGCCCTCGACGGCACACCACTGACGGCGGCGGAGACCAGCGACCTTCTCGCCGGGACCGACGGGCTCACGCTCCTCCGCGGACGCTGGGTGGAGGTGGATCGGGACCGTCTCCGCCAGGCCCTCGACCAGTGGAAGCGGCTCGAACGCGAGCATGCCGAGGGGATCGACTTCGTCACAGGGATGAGGCTGCTTGCCGGCGCCGACTTGGGGGCCGACGAAGGGACCGCGGCAGCGAGTGTTGAGTGGTCGAACGTCACCGCGGGGGGGTGGCTCCGTGAGACCCTCGGCGCGCTTCGCGATCCGCGGGGCCGCCCGGGCTGCACGCCTGGCCATGGCCTGGCTGCGACGCTCCGCCCCTACCAGGCGGACGGCGTCCGCTGGCTCTGGTTCCTCAGCCGGCTGCGACTGGGGGCGTGCCTCGCCGATGACATGGGGCTCGGCAAAACCGTTCAATTGATCGACCTGTTCCTCCGTCTCCGCGACGACGCTACCGCGACCCCGGCAGCGTCACCCCGGCGCGGCGCCGCAAAGACGTCGGCCCGTTCCACGGCCACGCGCCAGCCAAGCTTGTTGGTGGTGCCTGCCTCGCTCGTGGGGAACTGGAAGCAGGAGCTCGCCCGCTTTGCCCCCCAACTTCTGGCGCTGTTCGTGCACCGTTCGGAGTGCCCGACCGACCTCTTCGATCGGCTGGCGGCTGAGCCGGCGCAGGAACTGGCCCGTTACGACGTGGTGGTCACAACGTATGCGATGGTGAAGAAACTTCCTTGGCTGACGGCCGTGGCCTGGCGCCTGGCGGTGCTCGACGAGGCGCAGGCGATCAAAAACGCGTCGTCGGCGCAGACAAAGGCGGTCAAGGGGCTCCGCGCGGAGGCGAGGATCGTGCTCACGGGCACGCCGGTGGAGAATCAGCTCGGCGACCTCTGGTCGTTGTTCGACTTCTGTTGCCCAGGGCTGCTCGGTTCGGCCGGTGAGTTCAAGCAATTCGTGCGGCGGATGGGGAAAGGGGCCGATCCGGACGGCTTCGCCCCTCTCCGCAGGCTCGTTGGGCCCTACATCCTGCGGCGGCTGAAGACCGATCCGCTGATCGCGCCGGATCTGCCGGAAAAGACCGAGATGCGGTCTGAGTGCAGCCTGTCCCGCAAACAGGCAGCCCTCTACGAGCGGGTTGTGGAGGATCTCCGTAGGCAACTCCAGGAGCTCAAAGATAGAGAGCGAGACAGCGGTATCCGTCGTCGTGGCATCGTTCTGGCCACAACCATGCGGCTCAAGCAGATCTGCAATCATCCAGCCCAATACCTCGGCCTCGCCGACGAGGCGGGATACGACCCGGCGGAGAGCGGGAAGTTTCTCCGCTTGGCGGAGCTCTGTGAGCCGATCGCCGCCCGGCAGGAGAAGATCCTCGTGTTCACACAATTCCAGACCCTCTGCGGCCCGCTCTCCCTGTGGCTTTCGAAAGTCTTTGGGCGGCCGGGCGTCGTCTTGCACGGCCAGGTGCCTGTGGGCAAGCGGAAGGAGATCGTGCGGCGGTTCCAGGAAGATGACGACATCCCGTTCTTCGTGATCTCGGTGAAGGCGGGGGGCACTGGTCTCAATCTCACTGCGGCGTCGCACGTCATCCATTTCGACCGCTGGTGGAATCCAGCCGTTGAGAACCAAGCCACCGACCGGGCCTTCCGCATCGGGCAGAAGCGAAACGTGCTCGTCCACAAATTCGTCTGCCGGGGGACGCTCGAGGAGCGGATCGACGCCATGCTCCGCGACAAGCAGGATCTCGCCGATCGCCTGCTCGGGCCTTCGGCCGCCGGTGAGACGCTGTTGACCGAGATGACCGACGATCAACTGCTCGATCTGGTGTCGCTCGATGTTCATCGGGCCGCGGCGGACTGACGGGCGAGGCTCCGGCACATGATCGTGGCGGAACCCCGCCTTAGGCCAACTTGGCGATGCACTGATAGGATTGTTGGGAAGGCTTACGATCGCCTGCGGAGACGGAGGATTTGTGACGTACCGACAACCCCTCGCTGCCGCGATTCTGATCCTCGGATGGTTCGCGCACGGCGCCCCCGGTGCGGAGTCCGATTCCGGGACCGAAGGTCATGGGCAGGTCGTCGTGCCATTTTTTCAAACCCACTGCATCGAGTGCCACGGCGGGGAGAAGCCGGAGGGGGAGTTCTCACTCACGGCGGAATCCCTCGACACCGATTTCGGCCATGCGAGTGCCCGGGGGAAGTGGCGTGAGATCGTCGACGTTCTCAGCAGCCACTCGATGCCCCCGAAAGACCGGCCGCAGCCCGACGCGGCCGACGTGGCAGCCGTGGTCGACTGGATCACGAGCAGGGCGGTGGCAGCAGAACTCGCCAAACGGGAGCAGTCGGTGGTGCTGCGGCGGCTCAACAGGGCGGAGTACCGCAACACGATCCGCGATCTCGTCGGCGTCGATTTCGACACATCGGTCTTCCCCCAAGATCCCCCCGCCGGCGGATTCGACAACAACGGCAGCGTGCTGACGATCTCACCGCTGCAGGTCGAGCAATACCTCGCCGCCGCCGGCGAGATTCTCGATCGGGCGCTCGTGGCAGGGGAGCGTCCACAGACGATTCGCTGGCGCTTCGATCCCGTACCTGGTTCCGCGGATGACAGCCATCGCATCCGCCTCGACGCCGACAACAACCCGATCGTCAACGGCGGCAACAACGCCTTCGAAGGGGATTGGGTCGTCCTCCACCACGACGGCTGGGACAGGACCGTGAACGCCCGCGATTTCCGCGTGCCGAGGCCGGGCACGTACGTCTTCCGGGCCCGCGTCGCCGGCCGGCGCCCCGGCCGTGGGCAGGTTCAGGAGGGGGCTGAAAAGATCCTCCGTGCCGAGCAGGCCAAACAGGACGCCGAGGATCCGGCGCGGGGGGCGAACCATCAGGAGTGGTTCGATTCCCACGCGGCCCATTTCCGCACCGACCGGATCTACGACTACGGCCCGCCGCGGCTCAAGCTCACGCTCCAACTCGGATCGCAGCCCCGGACGGTGGCAGAGTTTGACATCGACGGGACGCCCGCGGAGCCGCAGGTGGTCGAGCTTCCGGTCCGGTTCACGACCGAGTCGGCCGGCGTGACGCTCGCCTCTGCCTATTCGATCCCTGCGGTGCTCGAGAACTTCTGGCTACAAACCAGGGACGGATTTCCCCGACCGGAGGCCCTGATCGACTGGATGGAGATCGAGGGGCCCATGTTCGACGCCTGGCCACCAACCTCGCACACGAAGATCCTCTTCGAGTCGCCGCTCGCCGTGGCGGATCCCGATGGGTATGTGCGGGAAGTGCTCGGGCGATTCATGCGCGAGGCCTACCGTCGGCCGGTGACGAGTGCGGAGATCGAAGAGAAGTTCGCGATCTTCGCTGCAACGCCCGCCAACCTGCCGCTTGTGGAGCGGATCAAGCTCCCCCTCACCGCAGTGCTCACAAGCCCCCACTTCCTCTACCTGGTCGAGGCCCATTCGGCGGATGGCCCCGAGCCGCTCTCCGATCACGAGCTTGCCTCGCGGCTCTCCTCTTTTCTTTGGTCGAGCCAGCCTGACGCCGAGCTCCGTGGGCTCGCCGATGCGGGGCGACTGGCCGATGCCGTGATTCGCACGCAGCAGGTCGACCGGATGCTCGCCGACCCGAAGGCCGAAGCCCTCGTGACCAACTTCGCCGGGCAGTGGCTGGGCTTGCGCGACGTGGGGGCCAATCCACCGGCGCCCGATCTCTACCCGCAGTACGACCGGCATCTGGAGCAGTCGATCGTGGGGGAATCGGAGGCCTATTTCCGCGAGTTTCTCCGCGCGGACCTCGACGTCCGCGGCATGATCAGCAGCGACTTCGTGACGATCAACGAGCGGCTGGCGAGGTTTTATGGAATCCCCGATGTCCGTGGCGACGCCTTCAGGAAGGTCCCGGTGCCGGAGGGGGTGACGCGGGGCGGGATCATGACTCAAGCGTCAGTGCTCACAATCACCTCCAACGGCACGCGGACGTCCCCGGTGAAGCGTGGCACCTGGATTCTCAAGACCCTGTTGGGAACCGATCCGGGGCTCCCGGTGGCCAACGCCGGAGAGATCGCGCCGAAGGTGCCGGGGATCGACAAGGCGACGGTCCGAAATCGTCTGGAGATCCACCGCGCGTTGCCGCAGTGCGCCCGCTGCCACGACACGATCGATCCCCTCGGCTTCGCCCTGGAAAACTTCAACGCCGCGGGCGAATGGCGCGCTCGGGAGGGGTTTGGCTACAAGGGGCGCATCGAGGCCAACGACCCGCTCATCGATGCCTCCTCGCGGATGCCCGATGGCCGGTCGATCGACGGTGTGGCGGGCCTGCAAGCGGCGCTGCTTGCCGAGGATGACCGCTTCCTCGAATCGCTCGCCACGCACCTGGCGACCTACGCCCTGGGCCGCGAGCTGGGCCTTGCCGACCGGCCGCTCGTGGCAGGGGCGGTGAAGACCATGAAGCAGGATGGCCCGACGCTGCGGAAGCTCATCCAGGCGATCGTCGCGAGTGACGCGTTTGCCACGAAGTAGCCATTCGTTTTTCCTCGAACCAGTCGATCCTTCCGGAAGGCCCCGCTCCATGTCGTCATTCACTCCGCTCTCGCGTCGGCATCTGTTGCGCGTTGCGGGGGCGGCGTTGTCGCTCCCCCTCCTCGAGTCGATGCTGCCGCGATCTTGGGGAGCGCCCTCGACGTTCGAGCCGCAGCGTCTGTCAGAGACAGTGCAGCCCAGGATGGTCTGTTGCTACGTCCCCAATGGCGTCAACATCCTCGACTGGATGCCGGCTGACAGCGGCGACCGCTACACGCTCTCCCCGACGCTCGCGGCGCTTGCCGACCATCGCGATCAGTTCACCATCGTGTCGGGCTTGGGGCATCCGCATTCCAAGGGGGGGCACAGCGGCGCCGACACCTGGCTCACCGGCGCCGACCTCACCGCCCGGCCTGGGGCCGACTACACCAACACGATGTCGATCGATCAGGTTGTCGCGGCGAAGCATGGCCCCCACACCCGCTTCCCCTCGTTGCAGTTGAGTGATCAGTCGGGCACCGGCGCCGCCGGCCACAGCCATACGCTCTCCTTTGATCACGGTGGCACGCCGCTGCCGGCCGAAAACTCACCGCGCCGGATGTTCGACCGGCTATTCGTGCCGGAGACGGCCACCGACCGGGCCGCGGCGCTCGCCCGGCTTGCCGCGCGGCGTTCGATCCTCGATTCGCTCGGCAGCGATGCCCGGGCACTCTCCCGTCGCCTGGGCGCCACCGACCAGCGAAAGCTCGAGGAATATCTCTCGAGTGTCCGCGACACCGAGAAGCAGGTGGAGCGGACGGAGGCCTGGATCGACCGGCCCAAGCCGCGGGTCTCGGAGGAGGGCCTGCAACTCGCGAGCAAGCCGGGGGATGCCCATGACCGGCCGATGTGGATCGATGTCTGTCTCGAGCTCGTCTATCTCGCCCTCCTCACCGACACGACCCGCGTGGTGACGTTCGAGTGGTCGCGTGAGGCGGGGGGATTCGGCATCGGGGGGGAGAATCACCACGAGTTGTCGCACCACGGTGGCGACGCCGGCATGCTCGCCAAGCTTGCCGCCATCGACAAAGCGTTCCTCGAGAAGCTGGGGAGGTTCCTCGGCATGCTCTCGAAGACCTCCGAGGCCGACGGGTCGATGCTCGACCGGACCGTCGTCGTCTATGGCAGTGGCATGAACTCTGGCAAAGGTGGGGAGCATTCCCCAAAGAATCTTCCTCTGCTCGTGGCCGGAGGAAAGAAGTTGGGACTCAACCTCGGCCGTCACTTGGCCTTCGACGAGGAGCAGCACCCGCCGCTCTCGAACCTGCTGTTGTCGGTCGCCCGGGCGGTGGGCTGCGAGACGGAGACCTTTTCCGACGCCACCGGCACCCTCGATGGGCTCGTGGGCTGAAAGACCCCCGGAACGGCGCGTCGATCAGCGAAAACAAGGGGCGGGAATCCGCGCTGCTGGCTCGCGGTCCGGGTATGGGTACCCTTTGATTTTCGAGCTTCCCGATTGAACGAGCCATGCGACGGGCGCTTCGTCCATGCCTTCCCTCCAACCGCAGCGCAGGATTCGGACATGCCCCCCGTCGAGCGAATCAACGACGTGATCGTGGCGCTGATTGGAGGCGGGGCCCTGAAGCGGGCCGTCGGCTCGATCGCCGTCGTGTTTTTCGCGCTCGTTGTGGCGACATCCGCTGCAGCCGATGCGCCGGCGGAGAAGTCCCCGCCCGATCCTCTGCCGATCGAGCGAATCCTCGTCATCGATCAGGAGGGGCCTACGCGCCCAGCGTTCGTGCAGTTCATGGAGGGGTTCCGGGCGGGGTTAGCCGAGGCGAAGGGGGTGCGCCACGAGGTGTTCATCGAGAATCTCGACATCGTCCGGCTCGACCGGGTCGGGAAAGATCCGGGGCGCTCGGCCGGCTGGCTCGTCGAGAAGTACTCCGACTGGGCTTTCGACGTCATCGTCCCCACCAGCGCCGTGACCCGTGACTTCGTGCTGGCCAGTCGGGAACGGCTTTCGCCAGGGGCACGGATCGTGGCGCTCGAGCGCCCGGGCGATGCGGCGATCCCGGGGGGGCGCGCTCCCAACTACACCTCCGTGACGACCGATCCCACGGTGGAGAACACCGTCGCCCTGGCGTGCCGGCTCTTTCCGGCCACGCAGCGCGTTGTGGTCGTCGGGCAGGCCGCGTTCCACCCCGGTGTCTTGGCCCGGCAGACGTCGGAGGCGCGCCGGGCCGCAGAGGAGCGGGGGCTTGAGTATGTGGGGCTGGTCGATCTGCCGCTGGCCGATTTGCGGCAGCGGCTGCGCAAACTCCCAGTCGACTCGGTCATCATCTATTGCGGCTACTGGAAAGACGAACTGGGGCGGGCGTACGTCCCGGCCGATCTGCTCGAATCGTTCTGCCGCGATTCAAAACTCCCATTTTTTGGGCTCGTCGACACCCATGTCGGCCGTGGTGCCGTCGGCGGCGTGTGCAGCGACCTCCGCGCCATGGGGATGGCAATGGGCCGCCTTCTCGTCGACAGCCGGGAGGGGCCTGCTCGACCGTCGGTGAACGTTCCCTCCGTCGTCGTCCTCGACGATCGTCTGCTCAACCGCTTTCGGATTCCGGCATCCCGCCTTCCCGCTGGCAGCAGCGTGCTGTTTCGTGAGCCGCGGCTCTGGGACCGCTACGGGCCGTATTTTTTCGCCGCGGGGGCCGTGCTCGCGCTCCAGAGCCTGCTCATCGTTGCGCTCGTTACGCAGTCACGCCGCCGTCGCTGGGCCGAGCGGATCGTCGGCGAGCAGCGTGATCAGATCGCGCGCGCGGGGCGGATCTCGACGCTCGGGCAACTCGCGGCTTCCCTGGCCCACGAGCTTGGCCAGCCGCTCGGGGCGATTCTGAACAACCTCGAGGCGGCTGAGATCCTCCTTCGCGACGATGCGTCGGCCAATGCCGAAGAGCTCCGCGCCATCGTCCGCGACATGGCCGCCGACGACGAGCGTGCAGGCGCGGTGCTCGACCGCATCCGGGCGATGATCCGCAAGCAGCGGTTCACCGTCGGTCCGGTCGAAGTGCCTGGCCTGATCCGCGGCGTGCTCACGCTCGCCGGGCCCGGGCTCACCTCCGACGGCATCGTTGTGAACGTCTCCTGCGATCCGGCGCTTCCGCGGGTGGCCGGCGACGAGGTCCTCCTCCAGCAGGCGCTCCTCAACCTCCTCGGAAACTCGGCCGACGCCATTCGGGCCTCCCGGGCTGGTTCGCCCGGTGGTGCCGAGGGACCGGGGGGGCACCGTGATCCGGGGGAAATCACGATCCGGGCCCGCCTGGCAGTGGATGCGGTGGAGCTTGCCGTAATCGACAACGGCGGTGGGATCGGGGAAGGTATCATCGACAGGGCTGTCGAGGCCTTCGCGACAACGAAGGACGAAGGGCTCGGGATGGGCCTGCCGATCGTGCGCTCGATCGTCGAGCAGCATGAGGGGAGCCTCCGGCTCGAAAATGCCCCCGGCCGTGGCTTGACAGTTTCCCTGGCTGTACCGACCTGGAAGGAGAGGACGTCTGCGTGACTGCCTTGATTCATGTGATCGACGACGATGCATCGTTCCTCCGCAGCATGGAGCGTCGGCTCCGCGGCCATGGCTATGCCGTTGCCACCTACCCCTCGGTGGCGGAGTTCCTCACGCGCCCCGACCCCGAAGCGCCCGGCTGTGTCCTCACCGATCTGCAGATGCCGAAGCGCGACGGCTTCGATCTCCAGGAGGTGTTGGCGAAGTCACCCAATCCCCTCCCGGTGGTGTTCGTGACCGGCAAGGGGGACATCCCCACGAGCGTCCGGGCGATGCGGGCCGGGGCCGAGGACTTCCTCACGAAGCGCGTCGCGATCGGTGATCTCGTCGCAGCGATCGAGCGGTCGATCCAACGCGATCTCCGCGAGCGGGCCGAACGAAAGCGACGCAGCGAAGCCCAAGCAATGATCGCCAAGCTGACCGACCGCGAGGTGCAGATGCTCCTGGGGATCGTGAAGGGGATGCAGAACAAGGAGATGGCCGATGAGTACGGTCTTTCGGAGCGGACGATCAAGTACCACCGCACCGTCCTCACCCGGCGTCTCGATATTTACACCTCCGTCGATCTGACGCGCCTCGTCCAAGACGCCGGCATCTCCACCGCGGAGCTCACCACCATGGCGGCCGCCGCCCCGCCTGGGACCCGGCAGGGGGAATGAGGGATCGGCCGATGTGGCGAGTGGGGGGCGTCTGCCCGCCAACGTGGCCGAGATCAACGGCGTGGAGGATCGTTCCACGGTCTGATCAAAACGTCACCACCGGGCCGTCGCCAGCAGGGGCCGGATCTCCCCAGGGGCCCGTTCCCTCGCTCTCTGGCAGGACCCGTGCGCGCGGAATGCCGGCGAGGTCGAGGAAGTTGGCAAGGATGGCGAAGCCGTGTTGCGTGAGGATCGCCTCGGGGTGGAATTGCACGCCGTAGAGCCCGCCCGCCCGATCCTCGACGGCCATGATCGTCCCCTCGTCGTCGACCGCCGTGATCGTCAGAGCCTCTGGCAGCGACTCTCGCTCGATGACGAGCGAGTGATAGCGGGCGGCATGAAAAGGACTCGGGATCCCGGCAAAGATATTCACGCCGTCGTGGTGCATCGGGCTGGTTCGTCCATGAACCGGCTCCCGGGCGCGGACGATCCGCCCGCCGAGCGCCTGGCCGATCGCCTGATGCCCCAGGCAGACTCCCAGGATCGGCACCCGTCCGCGGAAGGCCTGCACCGCGGCGAGGGAGCATCCCGCCTCGAGCGGCGTGCAGGGGCCGGGCGAGATCACAATCCCGCGCGGCGCGAGGCGCTCGAGATCGGCAATCGAGACAGCATGGCTCGGCAGGACGAGCGTCGGGCAGCCGAGGCGATGGAAGTAGCGGGCGAGGTTGAAGACAAAGCTGTCGCGGTTGTCGAGGAGAACGATCATCGTTCGCCTCCGGCAGACCCGGGCTGTGCGTCGCGGCCGAGGCTGGCGAGGACCCGCAGCATCCCCTCCGCCTTGTGGAGGCTCTCGGCATGCTCGGCATCGGGGAGGCTCGCCGCCGTGATCCCGCCGCCGGCGGAAAACGTCGTGGCACCGTTGCCGGCCACGAACGTGCGGATGAGGAGATTCCAGTCGGCGCTCGAGTCGAGGCCGAGATAGCCGATCGACCCGCAGTAGGCCCCGCGGGCCACCGGCTCGACGGCGGAAATGATCTCGCAGGCCCGGTGTTTCGGGGCGCCGGTGACGCTCCCGCCGGGGAGGGCGGCCAGAAGCGCGTCGAGGGGACCGAAGCGGGGGCGGAGCTTGCCGGTGACGATCGAGACAAGATGCTGCACGGTCGCATAGCGCTCGCGCCGGCAGAGCGCCTCGACGCGGACGCTCTCGGGGGTGCAGACGCGCGAGAGGTCGTTGCGCACCAGATCGACGATCATCACGTTCTCGGCCCGGTCCTTGGCGCTCTCCTCGAGGTCGTCGCCCGCGAAGAGATCGGCCTCGGGGCTCGCGATCACCCGGCGCGTCCCCTTGATCGGATGCATCCTGGCGACCCTGCGCGACACCGACAGCAACCGCTCCGGCGACATGCTCGTGATCTGCACCGGGCCGGCATCGAAGCTCGCCGCGAACGGGGCCGGATTGACCTCGCGAGCCCGAAGGTGGAGGAGCGTCGGGTCGATCTCGCCAGCCACGGCGAAACGCTGCGCGAGGTTGACCTGAAAAATGTCTCCGGCCCGGACATACTCGATCCCCCGCTCCACCATCCCTCGGTAGCTTTCGGAGGCATGGGTCGACTCGACCCCGACATGCCCGGGAAGGGGATGGCCGCTGCCGACTGGGAGCCGGCCCGGTGTGGGATGAGGCGCCGGAGACTGGCGGGAATCGTCGAGGTGTGCCAGGACCGCATCGAGGCGGTCGGCGGCTCGGGCTCGGCGGGCCACCGGTCCCTTCGCCGGGATTCCCTGCGAGATCACCCAGCCGCGGCGGGCATCGTGGTCGAAGGCGAAGACAACGTCATAAAGATGGAGCGAAAGAAGCGGCACCGGGACTTCGGCTTCCGGTGGCGGGGCGACACCGAGGAGGGCGAGCCCGGCTTCGTAACTGACAAGCCCCGCGATCCCCCCCTGAAACGGCGGCAGGCCGGGGATCGTCGGCGTGGCGAGGTCGGCCAGCACGCCACGGAGGCCGTCGAAGGCTTCGCCCACCGCGGCTGCCGCGGCCTCGGCGCTCCACGGCTCCGGGGCCGTCACGAGGAGCGAGTGGACCGGGTCGCAGGCCACGAACGAAAAACGCCCCAATCGCGGCGCCGCAGGGATCGCCCCATCGGTGGCTGCGCCCTCGTTGATCGCACTGTCGAGGAACAGTCGGTGGGGCGCGGCAGCAAGCGCCGTGAAGATTTCGGCTGCGGTGACCTCGGTCGGAAGCTCGGCGACGATCGTCCCGGAGGGGGTCGACCGGATGGCTGTCAGGGGCAGAGGCGGGGAAAGGCTCATGGCGTCGCCTCACCGATCGGGGGCTCGCGGCCGGGGAGCTCGCCCACCACGGCCGGGTCGGTGGCGCCGACGACGCGTGCTGCCGCCCGAGACGGGCCGTGGGCGATCTCGGGGTGGGTCAGATGCCCCCAGTCGAGGGCCTGATCCTGACGGTAGTCCTTGTCGAGCGAGAGTGCCGTGACGGCCTTGGCCATCTCGTAGCCGAGGTAGAAGGCATGGGAGGGATCGACGTCATCGCGGCCGGCTGCTGCGAGCGCCGCAAACACCTCGAACGGATCGGCCGAGGCGAGATGGAGATCGCGGCCGACGAGGTGGATCTCCCCGCGCTCGGCGAAGAGCCGGAAATTGGGATCGCGGATCGCGGCGGCGAGGCGCTCGAGGGCGGCGTCGCCATGCGCCTGGGGCCTCCCCGCGCGGAGGGTCACGAGCCGCGGCTCGACATGCTTGGGGAGGGAGCGGTTCGTGACGGCATGGTGGACGAGCCGTCGCCCCAGGTCACATTCCTTGACGCTGCTCCTGGCCCAGTGGATCACCTCGGTGGTGAGGATCGCCCCGATTCCCACCTCCGCGCAGAAGCCGAGAAGGCAAACATTCATGCCGGCGGAGTCGACGTCGGTCAGCTCGGTGAGGTTGCCGATCCCCATCATCATCTGGGCCTGGGGGTAGCGCTTGCGGATGTCGAGATAGCGGCCGAGGCTCGCGGCGAAGCCGAAGCCGATCGGCTCGAGGACCGGATCGAGGCGGTGGGGGACGCGGTCGCGGTCGAGCCGACTGATCGTGGCCTCAAAGCCTTCGAGCGTCGACGGCACGTCGGGGATCGCCACCACCTCGCAGCCCCAGTCGGCAGCGCGCTCGACGTTTGAGGAGTTGACTGAGAGGACGAGCGTCGCCCCGGCCTTCACGGCGGCGGAGACCTCCCGGGGATCAAAGCTGTCGATCGAGACGGTGTGGCCGTCGTCAACGAGCTGCTTCACGACATCAGCCACGCCGTTCCAGCCCCCTTCCGGATCGCAGCCCAAGTCGATCCGGTCGGCACCATCGGCGCGCATCCGCCGGGCCTCGGCGAGGATCGCGGCGGTGGTCATCCGCGGAGCGTGGTTGATCTCGGCGATGATCTCGATCGCGTGGCTGCCATAACCGGCCAGATCGGCGCGATTCTGGCCGAAGTATTCATCGAGCCGCCGCAGATCCTCCGGGCCCCGTTCGACCGGGGCGGGGCTAACGGCCCGGACCACGTCGAGTGAGCCGCACACGGCCCCGGGGAGGATCACCCGGTCGGTCCCCTCCGGCACCTGGAGTCGCTTGGCGATCCAGGGGGTGGTCATGAGGGCGGCAACGGTGATGTTCATCACCTGGACGGTCGGGATGAAGCCGACAGCCAGCGCCAACCGCTCGAGCACCTCGCGCAGCGACGGCTCCGCGAGCCGGCCGGTGATGAAGTGAAGGCGGGGACGCTCCGGCGATGAGGGGCGTTCGGCGGGGGCGGTCACGGGAGGAGCACGGGGGAG
>JBAWVV010000083.1:0-13465 GCA_037147115.1 Planctomycetia bacterium
GTTCACGACCCACGCCCCGGTCTACGACCTCACCATCGCCGCCGGCTTCTGGGGGCCTGAAAACAGCCCGGAGGAGATCGGCTGGACGGAGGTACTGGGCGTGGCGATCAAGCCTGGCATGTTCGTGGCGCAGGTCAGCGGAGCGTCGATGGAGCCGCTGATCCCGGACGGCTCATGGTGCCTGTTCCGGCCCTGCCCGGCAGGCTCGCGCGAGGGGCGGATCGTGCTTGTGCAGTTCAACACGCTTGGCGCTGGCGAGAACGGCGGCCGGTTCACCGTCAAGAAATACCACGCGGAGAAGACCGTCACCGCCGAGGGCTGGCGGCATGATTCGATTCAGCTGTTGCCGGTCAATCCGGCCTTCGAGCCGATCGGGCTCGAGCCCGAGGACGCCGCGGATCTGATGATCGTCGGGGAGTTCGTGAGAGCAATCCGTTGACGACTGCGGCTCACGTGACTTCTCCGACCGTCCCGATGTCGCCGGTCGCGGGGGCATGATCGGGAAGATCACCCGTCGGCACGAAGTCATCGATCATGGATCGATTCCAATGCAGCGGCCCACAACCGCTTACGGTTCCCCAGGACTGTTCGCTGATGCTTGTTCGGTCGCGACTGATGTCCGACTTTGCCATTCTGCCGGATCGCGCGAGTCGTGAAAGACCGCGAGGACATCGATCCGCCCTGGTGTCACACGATAGAACACGCTGTAGGGAAATCGCCTGACAGCCGCTCTTCGGATGTCGTTCAACACGAAACCATGCAACTCGGGGTGCACTGAGATCCGATCGATCACCTTCCTCACCTCGCCGATCAGCCGAGGGCTCAAGCCTTCTCGCTGGGCCTCGAGAAAGTCGCACGCGGCCAGCAGTTCTTCGGTAGCTTGGGGCCGAAAAACGACCGGCAGGGTCATCGCTTCGCCCGCGCGAGAGCCTCGGCTTCGACGTCGCTCCACGGCCGCACGGCATCGGGATTGACCACGCTGTCGGCCAGACGCCGCTCGAGTTCGGCACGCTGCCACTCCGGAAGGGGCGACGTCTCCACTTCGTGCATCACGCTATCCCAGATCGCATCGGCAACCTGGAGCCGCTCTTCGATGCTGAGCCGGTCGATCCCGAGGTCACGGAGCGAAACACTGGCCATGTCGGTGCCTCCAATAGCGTGGGGTCAGACGGCAGGAAGTATACGCCAGTCCACGTGTCGCATCAAGCTGGTGTGAGCCTCTTCACCGCGAAGATGCTATCAGGGGTCAAGGGTGATGGCGGCGGCCGCTGTTCGGAATATCCGCGGGGGATCTGATGATCGTCGGGGAGTTGGTGAGGGTGATTGCGTGAGGGCCAGACGATCACGTTGCGATCCGCTCCCCGCGGGTTCGCGATTCCCCCAACGGTTTTGGGCCGCTCTTGCTGATGACGCGACTGGGCAGCACGGCCGCCGCCATGGGGTGCAGCAAGCCACACCGATGGACATCAAAGGTCCCAGGCCATTCTTGACATAAGCGTGAACGGACGTACACTTTTTTTGTGAAGCCCGAAGTCGAGGACGCCCCGATGCCGCGAAAGATTCGCGATCTGGTCAGAGATCTCGTGAAAGCTGGATTCGAAGAGCGTCGCGGGAAAGGGAGCCATCGAAACTACAGCCACCCCCTGCTTGCCGAGGTGGTTACGATATCTGGTAAGGACGGCGACGATGCCCGGCGGCATCTCGAGAAATCGGTTCAGAAGGCCATCGACGAGGTGAATCAATGGCGAAAGGCGACCGATACGTGAAGGTGGTCGAGTGGTCGGACGAGGACAAGTGCTTCGTCGGTAGTTGTCCACAGTTGATGTACGGCGGATCCTACGGCGAGGACGCCAAGCAGGTTTTCGCGGAGCTTTGCGAGCTCGTCGAAGAGGCGATTGAAACACTGGAAGAAGCAGGCAAGCCGTTGCCGCAACCGCTCTCGTTGTCAGAACTCGGAAGCGCGTTGCCGCGGAGTGCGTGACGGCTGATTCCGCCTGCAAACGCCCGGTTCAACGCTTACGAACCGAGGTGAAGCACCCGCTGGCCGCGGGGCCCCGGTGTCTGTCCTCTGTCCTCTGTCCTTCGCAGCGACGTTCGAGACCAGATCGCCACCACACCGAAGGAAAGCCCGCAAGGACAAATGCCCCGCTTCGTAGTCCGGTTCGAGGCCTTGTTGGGAGGTTCCTCACCTGCCTGGTAAACTCAATTCATGCCGAAGGTATTCGACAAAGACGGATACTCATTTTTCTTTTACAGCAACGATCACACGCCCATCCACATCCACGTTCGCCGTGGTGACGGTGAAGCCGTGTTCGTGGTCGAGCCTGATGTGGAACTGCGGGAATCCGTCGGGTTCAATGTCCGGGAGCTATCGCGAGCGGAGGAGCTCATTCATGACCACCTCGAACTCATCAAGCAAAAATGGGCCGAACACCTTGGCTGACCGTGCCCTGAAGGCATGGCATGATGGAGGCATCATCTTCGTCAGGTTCGCGAGCGGCCACGAGGTTCGCTTTCCGATCAAGGGGAACCCGCGTCTGGAGTCGGCCGAAGAAGCAGACCTGGGCTGTATCGAGATTTCACCATTTGGGCTGCACTGGCCGAAGCTCGACGAGGATCTCTCATTTACGGGGATCCTCGACGGGCGATACGGGCAGCATCAACCCGCTGGCAACAGCTGAAGCGGCCTGCCGAATGCGGCAATCCGTGCGCCCGATGTCGCAGCGGTCACTCGCGACATCCACGCCGCCGGCGCGATTCCGAAGGGGCTGTTCGCCGGCAGCGAGGTGCGGATGAACAGGCTCAAGAAACTCCCCCGCCGGAGGCGCTACGGATCCTTGCCAGAATCACTCAGGCGGCGGCCGAGATCGAACAGCAGCAGGCGGCCGGAGGGGAGCGCGTCGCCGACGGCGGAAAAGGTGTTGCCGATGACGGCGAGCCGGCGCCCGCCCCCTCGCCTGCGACCATCGTCAGCGCCTCAATCGCCCAGTCGGGGCGCAGTTCGTCCAACATCATTCCGGTGGCGGCTTCGCACAGTCGGACACACTCCTCGTCGGCAACGATCAGCGGCCGGCGAGAAGTGTACGGCCGTCCATTTCTTGGAGCAAGCGGCTGTCGCTCGATCTTACCCGTGCGTTCCTACCATGCGGTCGCCCTTCGCTTGTTGAAGGGCTAGTCGGCCTTGAGTGAGTAGATGATCGCCGGGCCCTTGCGCAGCGTGCCGGTGAACTCATACCACACGCTCTGCGATCCGCGGCGGGGCGCTGGGGGCATGTCGAGCGAGTTGAGGTTGACCTCGTCGTACGGGCTGCCCCAGTAACCGCGCAGATCAACAGCCGCCAGACGGTCGATCACCACCCGCGACGGTCCGTCGTCGACCTCCAGATCAAATAGCTCGCTGTCGCCGTTGGATGGCCGGAGGCGGGAACTGGCCACGCTGAGCGATGTCCGGATTTCCACGAAACTGCTGCTGATGTTGAGGCCATCTTCGATTGGATCGAAGACGCTGAGCCTGTCGAGCGTGATCGAGGAGTTGGTCACATCAAATCCATCGTCGCCTGAAGAGTCGCTGCTGACGGCCTTGATGCGCCATTCGGTCTGGCCCATGCCGAGAACGGAGATCGCGTCGATGTCGTCCCCCACGTCGCCCGGGCGACCGAACGGATCTGTGCGCCCCAGATAAGAGGCATAAATCTGGTTGGCTGTGAAGGCAGACCGTCCGGAGGAGGTGGCCACGTGGACGTCGATACCATCCTTGGATGCATTCCGGGAAGTGCCCAGGAAAAAGACTCCGCCGTTGTCGGCCCGGGGCACGATGGCGTTGCTGGCATCAGCCGCCTTGAACCAAACAGTATCAGCCTGGAGGCGGGAACCGCTGTCGAAAATCAGCGCTGCGGTGTCGAGAAGCCGGCGAGGAACGAGGCCATTGCGGATCAGGACCGTGACGCCGGTGTCGATGGTCAGCGTCGCGCCGGCGAGGACGTGAACCTCTGCCGGAATGACATACACGCTGCCACGCTTGAACGTGGTGTTGCGGCTGATGTCGGCGCTCACCTCCACGAACGATTGCCGGAGGTCGGGAGGGATGGTGGTGGCGATCCCCTGCGGCAGGCTGAGGATCACGGGCGTGCTTCCGGCGGAGCGGAGCGAAGCCCCCGCGGAAAGCCGAAGCGACCTGCCGCACACCACAGCCCCGGCGGTGGCGTCCTGCGGGGTGAGGGTGTAGACGAACGTGAGCTGGCTGACATTCGTTCGCGGCGCGGAGGGATCCAGTACCGCCATGCGCTGCGTGGTGCCGAAGAAAATCGGCAGTTGCGGCGAGCGTCCCACGGCGGTGACGGGATCGGAACAAGCGATCTGCACGCGGAGGAATTGCAGGCCGGGACCGGTCGGCTCGACCAGCTCCGCGAAGGCAGACACGATCGCGACGGGGCGTGTTGCTGGGTTTTTAAGGGCATCGACTGCCGTCTCGAGCAACTGCAGCGGGAGTCCACCCACATTGAAGACCAACGTGACTGGAACGGAGTCGCGTACATTCGGAGCCCCGCGCACTCCCCACATGCCTGTAAAAACGTAGATCCCGGCGGGGGCGCCGGGCTTAGCGAAGGCATTGTTTCGCCCGCCGGTGCCGATGGTGACATCGATCGACCGCAGCAGCGGCAGGCCATCTGAGATGCCGATATCGACCGTGCGGCGGATCGTTCCGGTGCCGGGGAGCTGGTCGGTGGTCGCTCCGATGCGGAGGCTCTGTCCTCCACTGGCCACATCCAATTCCACCCCCGCCCGCACTGGCGCGAAAGAGGGGCGTTGTCCGCTGCCGTTCCAGAAGCTGAGCCCAGAGAGCACCTGCAACTCGAGCGTGGCCCCCGCTGGAACCTCCACGCCGGCAATCCCCACTCCGGCGCCCACGGCACGCCCGAGCTGTTCCAGGCTATAGCCATTCGCGCGGTCGGGCGTGACAAGTTGAAAGACATCTCCATAGGCCGGGTCCGCCAGGCGCACGACTGCCACCGGCATGACGCTTGCGGCAGACGCTTGGATCGCGACCGGCGCGACGACGGAGCCATCAGTAGCCGTAGGACTGCCAAACGGCACTGGGGTTCCCGGGGCGAGGAGGGTATCGACCGCCAGCAGGTGCCGCGGTTCCAGCGACTCGCAGAACAGCCTGGCGGGGAGCTTGGGCCTGCGAAAAATGCGTTTCATGGGGAGCAGTTCCTGTCCGGGGGGGAGGGTGAACAGGGGCTCTTATTTCCTCTTCGGAACCGCGGCCAGTTTCTGGGTCGGAGCCTTGACGGTTGTCCGGATGAACTGCACCCCGTTGACCACGTGGCCATTGCCGGTGGCAGCATTGACTGCCTTGCCGGCCACCGTGGCGTTTGGATTTCCTGCATAACCGGCGAAGGCGAAGACATACCGGCCCTTCCCCTTGTTGGCAGCGCCGATCTGGATGGCGCCGATCGTTGTGCCGGCAACAGTCTTGGCGCCGATCTGAACGTTCTTGGCCACCTTCTCCAGCGAGCCGACGGTGAACGATCCCATCTGCACAAGGTTAGGCAGGCCCTGGGGCAGCGACAGCATCCCTCCCACCGAGAGGTTGCCGATCATGGTGGCGGCGGGGGTTGTCAGCGTGGCATTGCCCCCGGCAGTGACGTGGCCGAGTGTGGTGGCCACCGGAGCGCTCACCACCGCGTTGCCTCCCGCAGTGATCGCGCCGATCGACTGGGCCGTGGAGGCGGTCATGGTGAGATTGCCATCGACATCAAGGTTGCTGAGAGCCAGTACCTTGGCGGTGAGGTTCAAGTCGGCGACATTCAGGCTCCCGAAGGCGTTGACGACGATATTTCCCACGGCAGAGGCACCCAGCTTCAGCGTGATGATCGTGCCGGCCGGAGCATCGACAAAGCTCAGCGGCCCAATCGTGGATGTGGTTTCGAAGCTGATGTCCGTCGAGCCATCGGGGGTAATATTCACCGGACCGATCGAGGTGGCCGCGGGGCCAGCCGAGCGAGCCACTCGCACGACCGGAGCCCCCGAGACGATGAACACGGCGCCGAGCGTGCGCCCCTGAATGGTCACCGATCCGATCCCGATGGTGGCAGCGAAGGCGGAGGTGAGCACGGCATAGCCCGCCCCGAGGGTGGTGTAGACGAAGCCGGTCTGCGAATGCAGGATGGCGACGTTGCCGATCGTGCCAGCCAAGGCGGTGAAAGTGCTGAAGGCGACGGCATTGATTCCCTGGGCGGCGTTGTCGGTGAGCCGGACGGTGATATTGCCGATGCTCGATCCGGAGAAATTGCTGGCGCTGACGCCGCTGGCGTTTCGGCCTGGCACCCGCACCATGATATCGCCGATGTCGCCCCGCACGTTGCTGTTCAACGTCCAATCGAAGTCGGCGACGAACTTCGAAAGGGTGATCCCTGAGCCGATCGAATCGACTGCGATGTTGCCGATGCCAGCCGCAGAGGAAAAATTCGAGAGCGTGATGCCCGCCGGTAAAAAGGTGGAGTTGGCCACCCGCCCGGTCTGCACCGTGATAGTTCCAATCGTCGAGGAGTAGAGATCCTGATCGAGATCGGGGGTGAGGATTGAGGCATCGAATAGGCTGAGAATGATCCCCGAGCCACTGGCGGTGGTGACACTGATGTTTCCGATTCCACCGGCTGCTCCGGCGAAAAAATGGCCGGAGGTGATGCCATTCCCGGTGCCGAGCTGATCGGCGGCGTTTTTAACGACGATGTCGCCGATGGTGCCGGTGTTATTAAAATTACCCACGCCGTCATAGACAGCCGTGCGGGCGGTGAAGGTGGAACGACTGATTCCATCCCCTCCCTCGACCGTCTGCACATCGACCGAAATATTGCCGATGCCAGCGGCGGTGAAGGTCGAATCGACGATCCCCGACGACGCGAGCAGCTGTCTGCCAGCGGCGACAACGGTGATGCCGGCAATCGTGCCGGTCCGCTGGCCGGCGGAAACAGCGGCCGGATCGTAGTTGCCATCGGAGTCAGCGGTAAACGTGGAGCCGATGATGCCCCCCGCCCCCTTGCTGCGGGCCGTGATCAGCCCGATATCGCCGATGGCCGTGAAGGTGGAATTGAGGATCGCGTTGGACAGGGCGCTCGTGCCGCCAGCGATGGCGGTGATGGTGCCAAAGTTGCCGCGGGGATCCTCGTCCTCCTGCGGAGCAAAGAAAATCCGCCCTGGAGCAGAGAAGATGGCATTCTCAATGGCGTTGCCCCCCTTCACACTTTCGGCAGAGATCGGGCCGAAGTTTCCTCGCGATTGAAAGTCACCGCCGAGAATGGCGCTGTTGTTGAAGGTCTTGACAGTGATCCTGCTGATGTCGCCGGAGGCGCTGATCAGACCGTCTTGGATGCCGATGCCGTTGATGGAGCGAACGTCGACCGTGATCGAGTCGATGGGGCCTGAGAAAGCGCGAATCTCGCCGGCCACGATGCCGTTGCCGTTGAGCCCGCCATGCACGGTGGCAACGATCGCTCCGATCTGCCGACCGTAGACGGTAGCGCCGTTCATGGCGTCGAAGCCGTTGGCATTGGCCGAAGTGGTGATCCCGAGGATTCCGCCGCTGGCTTCGTCGGTCGATTGAAACCGCGTGCCGAAGATGCCGTCGCCCCCGTCGGCGCCGCCGGCGGCGATGATCTGCCCGATGGAACCGTAGTTGGCGTCAAACGAGCCGTTGCGGATGCCGCTCCCGGTGACAAGGGATACGCCACTGATCGACGCGATGTCGGTGTGGGCAACAGCCACCACATCGAGCAGGCCGTCCTGCCAGCCTTGCCCCTCGATGGAGGCGATTCGGCCAGTCGCCGTGCCAGAGACCGTGCGGGTGATGATCCTCGTCGCCTCGATGCCGGAGCCACCGACGCTGCGGCCGAAGACGGCGCCGATGTCGGCCGCCACAACATTCGACTGGCTGATGCCGGCGCCGGCGAGGACCCCGAACTCGCCGTAAGAAATCCCGGAGATGCTCGCGATGCTGCCTCCCGCCTCCACCTTGAGTGAATCGATGCCGAAGCCGGTGTGGGCCTGCCCGAGAATGCTGCCGATGTTCCGGCCGGCGACGAGGCTTGTGTCTTTGATGCCAAAGCCGGCGATGCTGCCGAAAGTGCTGATGCTGGCAAGATCACGGGTGGCCACGATCGAGGTGGTCTCGATGCTGCCGTCGGTCACGGTGATAGGACCGATATCGGTGCCGCGTAGGTAGGAGAGCGAGATTCCTCCTGCAGGGATTGAGATCGGGCCGAGGGTGCCCCCGGCGACGATCGATGTGCCGAGCATTCCCTGATAGAGCGACAGCGGGCCGACATCGCCGCCAGCAATGATCGAGAGCGATTCCAGATTGCCTTCCACGGTGGTGATCGAGCCAACGCTGCCGCCGGCAATGATCGTGCCGAGGATGTTGCGCACCGCCTTGAGGTTGCCGATGCTTGTCCCCGCCTGCAGGTGGCCCTCGAGAGTGCCGCTGCCGGCATCGATCGAGCCAATTGAAGTGCCAGCTTGCGCGACGAAATCGCCGGTGAACCCGTCGGCCGAGATATTGCCGATACTGGAAGCCGATGAGACCCCAAGTTGCCCCACGCCATCAATGGCGATCGAGGCGATACCGACCACTCGGCTCGTGTTGGAGAGCGAGCCGAGATAGCCGGCGGGAATGAGGATCGGGTCGGTCGTGGAGGCCTTGTCTGAGCCAGAGATTCCGCCGCCGGCCTCGATCTGGCCGGTGATCAGCGCACCATCACTGAGGGGGAAGCCGAGATTCAGATGGCCTGCGGAATTGATAAATCCCTTAAAATTGGCCGGCAAGTTGATGGAGAAGGCCTCGGCAGTATTGCGCGTGGTGATTTCCCCCGCGATGGCCGCCACCCTTACTGAGCCGATGGAAGCGGCCCGGATGGCTCCGCTGAGTGAACTTCTCAGGCCAACGACTGTTCCGATCGCGCCGCTGACATTGATCACGCTGCGGAAATCGTTGGTGACGGAGATGTCGTAGGGATTGGCCGTGGGAGCGCTGATGGCCCCATTGATCACCAGCGAATCGATGCTGCCCGCCTCGATGCCCCCCAAATCGATCAACCCCGTAACCGGGTTGTACATCGTCGAATCGGCGGCCTGTTGGTTGTTGGTGGTGTTGATGCGGTCGATGAAGGGGGCCTGCCCGGCATCGAGTGAGATGTTGCCGACGGCGACGCCCGGCAGCGAGATCGAGTTGACCACCGCAGCACTGAGCTGGATGCCCCCGAGGGCCGCGATCGGCGATGCCGGATGGGCGCTGTCGGAAAGAGCGGAGACAAAGCCGACGTTGGTGTAACCGGCGCTGTAGATCCGGTTGAACCCTAGCCCGGCGCTGGTGCTCAGTTCGGTGGGGGTGACCACAATCTGGAGGCCATGGACGGCAGTGAGCCCGACCAGATTAATGCGCGTGGCATCGGCGTGGTCAGTCGCCAGGCCGGCGAGTTCCACGGTGAACCCCTGCGCGGAGGAGGCTGCTCCGCTTACCTGCACCCGCACCGTGTCACCGTCGGCGTCAGTGAATGAGGCATCTGTGTAAAGCTGGCCGGGGGTGATGGCCAGTAGCCGGCGAGCTTCAAGGGGATCAAGTCCCGGCTGAAATATCTGTTTCGCAGTCCGGCGGGCATTCAGACGCCTGTGCCGGCGTGCGGTGGCTGTGGAGCGGAAGCCTGCCGCGACTGGCGAACGTTCAAAAAAAGAAAACAGCATGAGAGGCGCTCCATCGAGGGGGGGGGCAGCGTGCATGGAACGCGCGTGTCTTGGAAAAGCTCTTCCAAGTCAAAGTAGCGGATCAGAAGTCCGATAGCAAACAATGCTCCTCTGCAGAATCTGTGGATGTCTTCCCGGCTCTGAAGGAGCGATCCCTGACATGATTGGTCTTGCGGACGCTCCGCATGCAGTGCAACCCCGCTGTAAGTGTTGCCGCGCGGCGCATCGGAGGAGAAGCTGGACGGTACGTGTCAATGACTTTAAGACACCTGCGTGCCGAAATCAGTATCGCGCGCGAGCTGGTTGGCCCGCCGGAGGCGCTACGGATCCTTGCCAGAATCACTCAGGCGGCGGCCGAGATCGAACAGCAGCAGGCGGCCGGAGGGGAGCGCGTCGCCGACGGCGGAAAAGGTGTTGCCGATGACGGCGAGCCGGAGCCCGCCCCCCTTGCCTGTGACCATCGTCAGCGCCTCAATCGCCCACTCGGGGCGCAGTTCGTCAAACATCATTCCGGTGGCAGCTTCGCACAGTCGGACACATTCCTCGTCGGCAACGATCAGCGTCCGGCCGCTAGTCCCCCAGATGATTCCCCGCACCGCACGGGCAAACGACGACACTCCAACGATCCTGCTGCCGCTGACGCCGTCGACGATCCATACCTGCCCGCCCATTGTTCCGAAAGCGAGACGATCTCCGTCGGGCGACCAGGCCATGACTGTGGCGTTTAGGCCAGACGCCGATAGGTCGACGAGCGTCTTTCCCTTCTTGGCCACCGAGCCGTCGGCCAAGAAGTCGTGAACGTGGATCTTCGCTCCGGTCGCCACGGCCAGGCGAGGGGGCGATCCGGCAGAGACAGCGAGACATTCGACGCTCTCTGGATACTGCTCAATCGTCTCCGATGACGTCAGATCGAGGGAGTGGGCGACAAGGCTGCCGCTTTTACCGTCGGCTGCGTGGATGCCACTGTAGAACCGGCCGGATGGTCCCCAGGCCAAGGCAACGCCTCGGGCGTGATCGACCGTGGTGATCAGCTCCATACCGCGGAGTCGGTAGATCCGTTTCCCCTCCTCGCTGGCAATCGCGATCCGGTCACGTGACGGATCGACGGCGGAGAAAGAGTGCCTATTCCCCGTGAGGTGGACTTCGTCGATGGTCGTTCCTTCTCGGGAAGCGGTATCAATCAGCAGCGGCGCGCCGCTATAAGGCAAGATCACCACCTCGTCTCCCCCAAGAGCCTCGATGCCCCGGACGGTTGAGATCGGCAGGACGATCTGGTGGGTCCCGAACAGGTTCCACGGTCCATTCGCCTCCCACAGCCTCACGGTGCCATCCCCTCCCGCCGAGAGGATCCGGCCCGAGGGATGGAAACAGACATCCCAGACGCGACCGACATGTCCCACGATTGAGTGGAGCTCGCGACCGCTCGCAGCATCGAAGATGCGGACCACACCATCCTTGCACCCGGTGACAATCCGCCGGCCGTCGGGCGAGAACCCGCAGCCCTTGACCCACTCCGGATGGTGTTTCAGCGACAGCTGCAACTCCCCCGTTGCCAGATCCCAGACACGGGCCATCTTCTCAAACCACCCGCTGACAAGCAGCCGCCGTCGGTCGCCAGAGAGAGCGAACGACTGCACGTCCCCTTCCGTCCCAGAGAACTCGCGTTCGATCTCCCCCGAAGGGATCCGCAGCAGACAGACCCGAAAGTCGACCGCAACGAGCAGACGGTGATCGTCGAGGAACCGGATCGCCTCCAGATCGGAGGCCTCCGAATCGATGGCGGACAAAGGGGGGTCGAACGGCCGCAGTTCGATCAATCCTGCGCCCGGCATGGCGGCAAAGATCGGCGCCACGCGGATCGTCCGATCGGCTCCCGCCCAGGCCAGTCGCTTCCCGTCCGGCGCGAAATCGATGCCAAACACCGGCGCACCGCCCTCGGCCACGTCCCGCACATGGTGGCCATCGTCGGCACTCCACAGAGACACTCGCCCATCGTCGCCAACGGTTGCCACCAAGGAGCCGTCGATGGAGTAGGCGACATGGTTGATCTCGTGGCCGGTGGCTACCGAGATCGTCTTGCCTGCCGGAGTCCCATCCACAGTGAGCGGGAGGATCGAGAGCGTGCCGTCGGCTGCGCCGGTCGCCATTCCCCTCCCCCCCGGCTGAAGAGCGATGGAATGAATCGCGGGCGGCGGACTTGCCGGAAGTGGAGAATCGGCTGCTCCCTCGAGGAGACTGGCGATCTCTCCGTGCATCCTCCCCAGGAGCCAGCCGCCGGCGAGCGAATGAGAGAGGGCAGGCTCGGCGGAGATGCTGGCTTTCAACTCCGCGAGCACCGCTTCGCCATTGCCGGTGCGGTACGACTCGAAGGCGCGGCGAAGGTGGCCAGTGGCCTCGGCCGCCGAGCGCGCCAGGGCAGCCTTGGTTGCGAGGGCCTCCCGCGCAGCGAGGAGATCGAAGCGCATGATCCGTTCGCTGACAACCATCACTCCCAGGATCAGCGCCAAGCCGGTGGCAGCGATCCCAATGGCGATCGCCGGACGGCGCCGCGTCCAGCGGCCCAACCGTTGCAGGGGTGTGAGTGGCCTGGCGATCGTCGGCCGGCCGTCGAGAAACCGGGCCAGATCGACGGATAATTCCGCGGCAGAGGGATAGCGATCGTCTGGTCTCTTTGCCAGGCACTTCAGACAGACAGCGACGAGATCGGCCGCGATGCCGGGCACGATCCGGTTGGCCGGCTCGGGGTCGACCTGAAGGATCCGCTGAAAGCTCTCCGTCGGAGAACGGCCGGCATTCAGGCTGCGGCCGGTGAGCAAGCGATCGAGTACCAAGCCGAGTGAATGGATGTCGGTGCGTCTGTCGACCGTGCCGAACTCCGCGTCGATCTGTTCCGGGGACATCCATTCTGGTGTGCCAAGCTGGGATCCAGAGACGGTGAGCGGCGGGCGGTCTGATCCAGAGTCCGACACTTCGTCGCAGGCACCGAGGCCGAAATCGCAGAGTTTCACATCTTGGCGGAGCGTGGCCTGCCGCGCCGCCCCACCGGCGTGCGACAACGGCCGGTCATCGGGGGGAAGGACGCCATCGGCACTCGGCACGAGAAGGATGTTGCCCGGGGTGATGTCGCGGTGCACGACATCGGCCGAGTGGGCGACATGCACCGCGTCGGCCAGCAGCCGGACCAGCTTCGCGGCAACGCGCGGAGCGACGGGACCGGGGTGGCGGGTGAGCCAGCTGTGTAGGCTCTCGCCGCAGAGCTCCTCGGCGATATAGGGAATCCGGTCGTGCTCTCCCACCTCGTGGATCGCGACGACGTTGGGATGGGAGACCTGCGCGGCAATTTTCGCTTCGCGGAGAAATCGGCTCCTTTTGCTCGGATCGACGAGGATCTCCGGCCGAGCGATTTTCAGCGCCTCGCGGCGGACGAGCTTGGTGTTGATCACCTCGTAGACCTCGGCGAAGCCCCCCTCGCCGATCTTGCGGATGATCCGGTACTTGCCAAACATCCGCTCGGCGCGAGGGATCTGCTCTTCTGCGGCCGCTCCCCGGAGGAGAAGAATGGTATCGAGCAGTTCCGCCATCTCGGGCGTTATCTCCCCCCCCGGATCCTCATCGTCGCCAGAGGAGGAAGAGAGCCCGGCGAGTTGGTCATCGATCGCTGCGAGTCGGACGAGCTCCGCGTCGTTGAGCTCCGCGGGGCCGTCGCGGGGGGCGGTGTCGCCCGGTG
>JBAWVV010000084.1:0-13386 GCA_037147115.1 Planctomycetia bacterium
CTCCATGAGCGAATCGCTCTCCCGCCCGCCGAAGGCTTCCCACCATTTCCGCCGGGTCGCGATCCTCTTCGCCGGCGGGCCGGCGCCCGGCGCCAATGCCGTCATCTCCACCGCCGCGATCTCGTTTCTGCGCAATGACGTCGAGGTGATCGGCATGAAGCACGGTTACTCGTCGCTGGCCGACTTCTCCTCCGAGACTCCGCTCGTCGAGGGGAAGGATTACGTCCGCATCACCCCCGAGTTCATCAAGCGCAGCCGGTCGAGCCAGGGGATCCTCCTCGGCACCGCGCGCACCAATCCCGGCCGTGCGGTGTCGTCGCCGGCCCATCTCGACGATCCGGCGCGCGTCAAGCCGCTCTCGAATGTCGATGCCGGGCTGCGGTCGCTCGGCGTCGAGGCGCTGATCTCGATCGGCGGCGACGACACGCTCAAGACCGCCAACAAGTTCAAGCTCTACCAGGACCGGCTCCCCGCCGGGACGAAGAAGATCCCGGTCGTCCATCTCCCCAAGACGATCGACAACGATTACATGGGGATCGACTTCACGTTCGGCTATTTCACTGCCGTCGACACCCTCGCCGCCGAGATCCGCAATCTCCTCTACGACGCCGAGGCAGGGCGGGCCTACTACCTCTGCGAGACGATGGGCCGCAGCGCCGGCTGGCTTTCCTACGGCGCGGCGATCTCCGGTGAGGCGAGCCTCGTGATCAGCGTCGAGGACATCCACGGAAGGTTCCGTGGCGAGGAGACCGTCACCGCCGCCGACGGCACGACGAGCATCAAGGCGGTGATGAACGTGGCGGAGGTGGTGGGCCGAATCGTGAAGACGATGCGCGTCCGCGAGGAGCAGGAGGGGAAGCCCTTCGGCGTGATCGTGCTTGCCGAGGGGCTCGCCGAGTATCTCCCCCAGAGCCAGCTGGCGGGGATTCCCCGCGACGACCATGGCCACATCTCGATCACCCACGTTCAGCTGGGGCGGATGTTCTCCAAGCTCGTCGCCGACGAATACAAGAAGCAGACCGGCAAGTCGCGGAAGGTGGTCGGGCTGCAGCTCGGCTACGAGGCCCGCTGCGCCGCGCCGCACGCCTTCGACATCATGCTCGGGAGCCAGCTCGGCGTCGGTGCCTACCGGGCGCTGGCCGAGCGCGGGCTCAATGGGGTGATGGTGAGCGTGTCGGGGCAGCTCGACCTCAACTACGTCCCCTTCGAGGAGCTCGTCGACCCGAACACGCTCGTGACGGTCGTCCGCTACGTCGAACGCAACAGCGACTTCCACCGCCTCGCCCGATTCCTCGAGACGTTCGTCAACGATTGACCGGGGGGAACCCCGGGCGACAGCCCCCGCTCAGACCGTCAACGAGCCTTTCGTACTCGGGATCCCCGGCTGCCGGGGATCGCTCTCAACCGCCATCCGGATCGCCCGGGCGGCGGCCTTGAAAACCGCCTCGGCGATGTGGTGGGCGTTGTGGCCGTGGTGGAGGACGGCATGGACGTTGGCCCCGGCCGCGGACGCGAAGCCCTCCCAAAACACCTCGACGAGCTGGGTGTCGAAGGTGCCGATCGCCGGCACCGGGAAAGGGACGTGGAACACCGTCGCCGCCCGGCCGCCGAGATCGACGGCGACCGTGGCGAGGGTTTCGTCCATCGGCAGTGTGAAGTGGCCGTAGCGGCGGATCCCGCGGCGCTCGCCGAGCGCCTCGCGCACCGCCTGGCCGAGGGCCCGCCCCACGTCTTCGACGGTGTGGTGGCCGTCGACATGAAGATCCCCCGCGCAGCGGATCGTGAGATCGAGCAGCGAGTGCCCGGCGAGGAGCGTGAGCATGTGGTCGAAGAACCCCAGGCCGGTGGCGATGTCGGCCTTGCCCGTGCCGTCGAGGGCAACCGTGAGGACGATCGAGGTTTCGCTGGTCTTGCGGGTGACGGTGGCGGTGCGGTGCATGGCGGAAGCGTAGCGTGAAGGGGAATGGCCGGGCAGGGAACGGGGATCTTCAGGATTCGGCAAGGATGCGCCCGAGGGCGGTGAGGAAGGCGTCGATCTCGGCATCGGTGCCGACGGTGATCCGCAGGCCGTCCCCCCAGCCAGCGTAATGCATGAACCGGACGAGGATCCGCTTGGCCTTGAGCGCCTCGTAGATCGGGCGGTGCGGTCGCGTCGGGTGGGTGCACCAGACAAAGTTCGTCTGGCTCTCCTGGACCTGGAAGCCGAGGTCGGCAAGCGCCACAGTGAGCCGGGCCCGGGTGGCGAGGATCGTGGCTCGGTTGGTGCGGAGCCAGTCTCGGTCGCCGATGGCCGCGGTGGCCGCTGCGATCGAGAGTGCATCGCAGTTGTAGGAATCCTTGACCTTCTCGAGCTGGCGGATGACGGCCGGCTGGGCCACCGCGAACCCGAATCGCAGCCCGGCCAGCGCGTACGACTTGCTGAAGCTGCGGGTCACGATCACCCGGTCGCTGCCGCGGACGAGGTCGAGGCAGTTGGCGTCGGCGAAGTCGCCGTAGGCCTCGTCGACGACGAGCGCACAGGAGAGGCGGGCGGCGAGCGCTGCGACCGCGTCGGGGGGAATGAGCGTGCCGGAGGGGCTGTTGGGATTGGCGATGATCGCCAGACGGACCGGCTCCCCGGCGGCGGTGGCAGGGGCGCAGAACGCCGATCCGAGCGACCAGTCTCGCTCGTACGGGATCTCCTCGCAGGCGACCCCCTGGATGCCGGCGAGCGTGCGGTAGAGGATGTAGCTCGGGGTCGGCACCCGCAGGGCTTCGCCCGTCCCGACGAAGGTGCGGACGAGGATCGTGAGGAGATCGTCGCTGCCGTTGCCGCACAGAATCCAGTCGGGGTCAACGCCGAGGATCTCGGCCGCCTTCTCGCGAAACCGGGTGGCCACCGGGTCGGGATACTTGGCGAGGGTCCTCCCGGCGAGGAGTGCCGTCACCGCGCCAGCCACCTCTGGCGAAGGAGCGTAGGGGTTTTCGTTCGTGTTGAGCTTGACCCACTCTCCCCCCTGCGGCTGCTCCCCTGGCACGTAGCCGGCGAGGGCGGCGATCCCGGGTCGGACAAGGGCGGCAGCGCGGTCGGGGGCGGCGGAATTGGGTGACGGTGTCATGGAAGAAGTCTACCTCACCCCACGGGGCGGCCTCACCGGTGACCCGCCCCGCACAATCGCCACGATCGCTACCGCCGGCGGTACGGCCGAGAGACTCCGCAGCCTCCGCCGTCGGGTGCGGAATACGACTTGGAAAAAGGGGTCGATGACCGCTCCCCGGGAGGGCAGGTCGACAGCCGGGCGGCCGGCGCCATACTGGCGGCGAAGAGGGGCCTGTTGGTGGCCCTGAACGGCCTTGAAGGAGGGATCGATGGGTGTCGTGTGGATCGTGCTGGCCGCTGGGGCCGGGGCCTGCTTCGCGGTGCAGGCTTCGGCGAATGCATCGCTGCGGGCCCATCTCCACAGCCCGCTGTGGGCGGCCTTCTTCTCAATCTGCGGGACGATCCTCACCGCCGCGACGGTGATGCTCATCCTCCGCCCGACGGCCCCGGAGGCGGCGGCGGCCCGGGGGGCGCCGTGGTGGAACTGGATCGGCGGGCCGATGGGAGCGCTCATCGTCCTCTCCGGAGCCGCACTGGCGCCCCGGCTCGGGGCCGCGGCCTTCATCGCGGCGGTCGTTGGGGGGCAGTTGGCCTGTTCGCTCGTCCTCGATCACTTCGGGCTGATGGATCTGCCGCGGCAGGTGGTGACCCCGGGGAGGCTCCTGGGGGTCTTGCTCGTGTTTGCCGGCGTCGTCCTCGTGAAGTTTCACTGAAGCCCTTTGCCAGGCAGCCGGCGCCTCTCCCGGCGGCTACCTTGCGGCCGCGTCGATCTGGACGTCGAGCTGCTGACCGACAAAGAGGTCGCGGCCCGGCGTGCCGTCTGTGGGGGACGCGGCTGCGGCGTCATCGACGATCTCGAACAGCACCTGGAGGACGCGGGTGTCGACCCGCTCGGCGCTGTCGCCGCTGAGATTCTGCTTTGGCGCGACCGTCGGCACGGCCCGGAGGAAACTCAAGCGCACCGGATGCTCCGCGTCGCCGCGGGGATACCCCAGCGCCCGCGCCCCGGGAATGAACCGGGGGAGATCGTGCTCGTCGATACTGACGCGGACATGGAGCCGGGTGGTGTCGCCGAGGACGACCAGCGGCTTGCCCGGCGGCGTGCCGACAAACTCGCCGGGGCGGACGTCGACCCGCAGCACCGTGCCCGCCACGGGTGCCCGGACAACGAACCGCTCGACCTCCACCCGGGCCAGATCGACACTCGCACGGGCCTGCTCAACGGCGGCCGCGGCGATCGCCACATCGCGCTCCCACGCCCCCGCGCGGAGCCGAGCATCCTCGGCCTGGGCCTCCTCGAACGCGGCCTGCGCCGTGTCGAAGGCTTTCCTGCGCTGGATCACTTCCTGCTCGGTGACGACCTTCTGGCGGTGGAGATCCTCGGCTCGGGCGAGCTGATCGCGCTGCGTCTCGGCAGCAGCTTGGGCTCCGCGGACCCGCGCGGCGCTCGGCGGCAGGTCCTCGGGCCGGGGAAGGCCGCGGAGCTTGGCGAGATCCTGCCCGGAGGCCGTGAGGGCGGCCTGGCGAACCTCGAGTTCCGCCCGCTTCCAGCGGTCCTCGAGCCGGAGCACGACATCGCCAGCCGCGACGAATTGCCCCTCGCTCACGGCCACCTCGGCGACGACTCCCGGCACCTCGGTCGAGAGATGGATGCTCTCCGAGCGGGGCTCGACGACACCGGCCCCGGCCACCGTGCCGGAAAACTGCCGGCGCACGGGGGCGACGGGCGGGAATTGCTCCGGGGGCACCTCATGGGTGTGGGCGAGGTGCCAGAGGAGCGTGCCGAAGCCAAGCAGGCCGAGCAGCGGAAGGATGAGGGTCCGGATCATGGCGGAGATCAGGGGAGGTGTTCAGGGATGGGAAGGGGGAATGGTGTCGAGGACGATCCGACCGTCGGCCATCTCGAGGAGGCGGTCGCCGAACTGGAGAACGCGGGAATCGTGGGTGACCACGATCACGGTCCGCTCCGGATGGACTGCGACCGACTTGAGGAGCTCCATCACCGTCTGGCCCGACTGGGAATCGAGGGCGGCGGTCGGCTCGTCGCAGACGAGAAGTCGGGGCTCGTGGACAAGGGCCCGAGCGATGGCCACCCGCTGCTGCTGGCCGCCCGAGAGTTGGTTCGGAAAGGCCTTCAATCGACCCCCTAGGCCAACGGCGTTGAGCACGCCTGCGGCCTGTTCGATGGCTCGCTTCCGCGGCTGCCGCGCCACGAGGAGCGGCACGGCGACATTCTCGGCGGCCGTGAGGGAGGGGAAGAGATTGTACTGCTGAAACACGAAACCGACGTTGCGGGCCCGGAAGTCGACGAGTCGACTGCCGCGGAGTTGGGATTGGGGCGTGCCGAACAGCGTCACGTCGCCCGCGGTGGGGTCGAGAAGGCCAGCGATGATCGAGATCAGCGTCGTCTTGCCGCAGCCGCTCGGGCCGACCAGGAGCGTCAGGGCCCCGCACCCGATGTCGACGTCGATGCCGTGGAGCACGCGCGTCCGCGTCTCGCCGCTGCCGAACTCCTTCTCGATCCCATGGCAGGCGACTCCCACGGCCGGCAGCGGGGCCGGAGGATCGGGCGCGGCGGTGTTGAGGGCGGTTGGCATGGCGATCATCCCCGGAAGACGACGGCAGGCTCGAGGAGGAGGACGCGCCGCAGGCTCATGAGACTCGCGACGGTGATGATGACAACGACGACCCCGGCGGTGCCGATGGCCACCTGCCAGGGAATGTTGATGCCACGGAGATCGGGGAGGGCCCGGCCGGAGATTTCGAAGAAGGCCACCGCCATCCCGACGCCGAGCGAATAGCCGATGGCGCCGATGACGGCCGCCTGGAGGAGCACCATGCCGATGAGGCGGCGGTTGTTGACCCCCATCGCCTTGAGAGCGCCGAAATGGCGGAGGTTTTCGAGCGTGAACAGGTAGAACGTCTGCCCGGCGATGGCGGCACCGACGATGAAGCCGAGCACGATCGTGATCCCGAAGTTGACCGGGATGCCGGTGTTGGCCATGTAGTAATTGATCGTCTGCCAGACAAACTGGTCGTACGTCAGCGCCTCGAAGCCGGTGGCGGCCTTGATCCGGCGGCAGGCCTCGGCGGGCGTCACCCCCGCCACCGGAGCGCCGACGACGAACGAGAGTTGCTTCCGCTCCCGGGCGATGAACTGGGTCGCTCCGGTGTAGGTGGCGACGACGACCGGAAAGGATTGGAACGGCGCCGAGGTCTCGCAGATGCCGACGATCACCGCCCGACGCTCGTTCATCTCGATTTCCCGGCCGAGTTGCAGCGGCTCGCCCGGCCAGAGTGACTCGTGCCCCGCCTTGTCGATGAACACCGCCGAGGGCCTGCGGAGATCGGCGAGGTCGCCCATGAGAATCGTCCGCGGCGCCCCGACGAAGCTGTGGTCGTCGACGCCCAGGAGGATCACCTGCCGAAAGATGCCGTCGGGGCGCCGGGCCCGGGCCACCCCCTTGTAGAGGCGCACCGCCCAGTCCATCCCCTCCACACCGCGGATCCGGTGGACGGCGCCGTCGGAGATCGGCTCGATCTCGTCGGCATTCTGCTGGTGGCGGTCGGTGACCCACACGTGCGCCTCGCGGACATCGCGGAGGGGATTGGCGGTGCGGCTCATGAGGCCAACGAAGATTGACGCCTGCTGGGTGATGAGGAGCACCCCGAAGGCGACGCCGAACACGGCGCCGAGATACTTGGCGGTGTCGCCGTTGAGCATCTTCCAAGCGACCCAGTTCATCGTGGGACCGTCTTTCTTGTCCCGGCCGAACGGGGCCCGCCGGGAGCGGCAACGATATTCGGCCCGCGGCCGAGTGCGGCCAGCGAGAAGCGGGTGATGTGATCGGCGAGGAAATCGACGTCGAGAGCGTCGTGCTCCGCCTCGCCCATCAAGAGGCGGACGACGGGGCGGTGGACGGCGTAGAACAGCACCTGCGAGACGACGCTGAAGCCGACGGGCCAGCCATCGTGCGACATTCCCGAGACACCGGGGCTGATCTGTTCGAGGATCTCACGGAGCGTCTCGGCGAGCGGGCGGATGTAGCGCTTCAACACCTCCGCCGCGGCGGTGGTCGGATGGGCCATTTCGCGAAGCATCAGCGCGTTGTGCCACCGCGGCCGATCGGGATCTCCCTGCGCGGCGAGCATGCCCCGGATGAAGCCGTGGAGTCTGGCTTCCGGTGGCAAGGATGGATCGGCTGCCAGGAGGGTCTGCCGCGACTCGCTGCCCTGAGCCTGCTCGAGGCAGGCGACGTAGAGCGACTGCTTGTCACCGAAGTGGTAGTTGATGGCGGCGACATTGACGCCTGCATCGCTGCAGATGTCACGGACGCTCGCCCCCTCGAAGCCGCGTTCGGCGAACGCCCGCCCGGCTGCATCGATCAGCCGCCCGCGCACGTCTTCGGCCATCCTCGGTCTCCCGTGGCCCCGCGGGGGGGCGAATCGTCGCCGGAAACGCCCGGCGAGTCAGCGGCACAAAAAATCAAACGACTGTTTTAAACAATCGTACTTTTCGTGGAGAAAATCAAGCGGCGGGCAAGAATATGGGGCCGAACAGAGGAAAAAGCTCGGGAAGCGATGGTTCAATGGTGGTAGAAAATCCGACCATTTGTCGATGAGTCGCGTTATGGTCTTGACCATTTTACGACGGTACTCATGATGGTCGGGATGGCCACCGACCCGGAAATCGATCGTTCAAGCGTTCCCAGGGAACGGATCTACGACGCGATGCTCGATCGACACCTCCACGAGGATCGCCAAATGGCGTTCGTCGCTGGCCCTCGTCAGGTGGGGAAGACGACCGCGTGCAGCCGCCGAGCCGACGAAACGCTCAATTGGGACAACGCCGACGACCGGGGCGTGATGCTCGCCGGGCCCGCCGCGACGGCGAGCCGGCTCTCGCTCGAGCGTCTGGCGTCGACGCCCCGGGTGACCCTCATCGACGAGATCCACAAGTACGGAAAGTGGAAGGCGTTCCTCAAGGGGTTCTTCGACACCTACGGGACACGAACGAAGCTCCTCGTGACCGGGAGTTCCCGTCTCGACGTCTACCGCCGGGGGGGCGACAGCCTCATGGGGCGCTATCTGCTCTACCGCATGCATCCCTTCACGGTCGGTGAGCTCGTCGATCCACGTCTTCCTGACGAGATGCGGATCGTGCGGTCCCCGTGCGGGATCCCCGAGCAGGAATGGGAAGCGCTGTGGGAGCACGGTGGCTTCCCGGAGCCCTTCACGAAGCGCGATCGGCGCTTCACGCGGCGGTGGGCGGCGCTCCGCCGCCAGCAACTGGTGCGCGAGGACATCCGTGACCTCACACAGATCCACGAGCTCGGTCAGATCGAGGCGCTCGTCCGGTATCTCGAGGCGCATTCGGGAGACCAGGTGATTTTCAGCAAGCTCGCGGCCCTCGTCGGCGTGTCGGTGGACACGGCCCGTCGCTGGCTGGGAACGCTCTCGGGCTTCTATCTCGGGTTCACGCTCCAGCCCTGGTTCACCAACGTGGCCCGCAGTCTGCGAAAGGAACCGAAGTGGTACCTGCGCGACTGGGCGCTGGTCAGTGACATCGGAAAACGGGCCGAGACGTTCGTGGCCTGCCACCTGCTCAAGGCCGTCGAGGGCTGGACCGACCTCGGCCTCGGGGAGTTCCAACTGGCGTATCTCCGCGACAAGGAAAAGCGGGAAGTCGACTTCGTCGTGGTCCGCGATGGCCGCCCGTGGTTTCTGGTCGAGGTGAAGCAGTCGTCAGGGCAGCTTCAAGGGGCGCTCGCTCACTTCCAACGGCAACTCGGAGCCCCCAACGCCTTCCAGGTGGTGATCGACGCCGAGCCGATCACGGCGGATTGCTTCGCCCGTCCGGATGGTCCGCTCGTCGTCCCGGCGCGGACTTTTCTCTCGCAACTCCTCTGACGCGTGGGATCGCCTGCCGGAGCGTGGGGAGATACGTCTTCGGGGGTCCGTCGAGCTCGAACTGTCGTGGCAACGACGGGCCGTTAGGCCACGTCCCAGCCGCTTCGATACGCCTTCGAGAGCCAGCTGTTGGCGGCTTCGTTGTTGGTAACCCTGCCGGTGGCCGGGTCGTACTCGATTGCGAGGCCGGCCCGGTAGGCGACATTCCCCAGAAGGACCGTCTCGGTGAACGGGGCGGCGTAAGCAAAATTGCTCCCCGTCCGCGAGCCAGTCTTGCAGGCCGCGATCCATTGGGCGTGGTGGCCGGGAGAGTCGGGGAGCGACGGCGCGGGCGCGACGAAATCCTGGAAGCGATCCTCGGGGAGGAGCTTCGGGTGGCCGTCGTGGGCGATCGCGATCCGCCCCTTTTCCCCGACAAACAGCGAGCCGTTCATCGGAATCTCCGCGGCGATCGCCGCCGGTGGCTGCGCCTCCCCCTCATACCAATGGAGCGTCACCGGCCCGCGGTCACCGCGTGGGCCAAACGCAAACGTCGTCTCCATCCAGGTCGGGGCGCTCTGGGATTGTGGCGGAGGGCCCTTCGACTCAACGCGAACCTTGCCGCCGAGATCGAGCCCCCAGAAGGCCGGGTCGGCGAGATGAATCGCCATATCCCCGACCGCCCCGCAGCCGAAGTCCCACCAGCCGCGCCACTTGAAGGGAGCGTAGGCCGGGTCGTAGGCGCGCTTGGCGGCCGGCCCGAGCCACAGATCCCAGGCGAGATTTGCCGGGACAGACTGGCCCCCCTGCGGCGCCTCGATCCCCTGCGGCCACCACTTCCCGGGTCGGTCGGTGATCACATGGACGTCGCTCACCTTCCCGATCGCCCCGCCGCGGAGCAGCTCCACCAGCCGGAGGTAGCCGGGGTGCTCGTGATTCTGCGTCCCCATTTGGGTCGCCAGCCCCTTCTCGGCCGCGAGCTTCGCGACGAGCCGCGCTTCCTCGACGGTGTGGGTGAGGGGCTTTTCGCAGTAGACATGGAGTCCGCGGCGGAGGGCGCGGACGGTGGCCGGGGCATGGTGGTGGTCGGGAGTGGAGATGACGACGGCGTCGAGCTTCGCGTCGGCGAGCATCGCCCGGTAGTCGGAAAACCGGGCTGCCGCCGGAAATCGGCCTGCCGCGGCTCCGAGGGTGCCCGAGTCGACATCGCAGAGGGCGACGATATTTTCCCCCGCCACCGCGTCGAGGTTTGAGCCACCGCGGCCGCCAACGCCGATCACGCCGATGTCGAGCCGAGCGTTGGCTCCCAACACGCGCCGGCTGCCGGCCGAGATCGTGAACAGCGCCGGCCCGGCGACGGCTGCCGCCCGGAGCATCGACCGCCGTGAGAGCTTGCTACCCGCCATGCTTTTCCCCTTTGCTTCTGGTCGTCTCTTGTCTGTTCGTCACTGTCAGCCGCGGGGACGCTTCCCGACCGCGTCAACGCTTCTCGATCCGGTAGACCGCCTTGTCGGTGCGGAGGAAGAGCGCGGGCCCGACGGCGATCGGCGTGGCCATGATCTCGCCGTCGAGTTGGTTCGTCGCCTCGACGTGGAACTCCTTCCCCGGAGTAAGGATGAACGTCTGCCCCTCCCGATTGCCGACCCAGATCCGCCCGTCGGCATAGAGGGGCGACGAACAGAAATTGCCACCGAGCCGTTCGCTGAAGCGGACGTCGCCCGAATCGGCGTCGAGGCAGGTCGCCACGCCCTTGTCGCTGACCATCACGATCTCGTCGCCGACGAGGATCGGCGAGGGGATGTTCGGCACGCTCTTCTTCACCCGCCAGGCGATCTCGGGGAGGGCGTCGCCGGTGGGGAGTTTCACGGCAAGGAGCTCCGGCTGCATGAAACTCGTGCTGATGAAGGCCATCCCATGGCCGACGATCGGGCGTGGAACGATCGAGAACCCGAGCACGCCATAGGCCTGCTTCCAGAGCTCGCGGCCGTCTTCGGGATCGTAGGCATAGAGCCAGTCGGCACCGGTCGAGAGGAGCACGGCGCGGCCGTCGATCTCCGTGACGATCGGCGATCCATACGCCTTCTTCAGCTGGGGCTCGGGATTCCGCTCCCCCGATCGCTCCGTCTTCCAGGCGACCTCTCCGGTGGCGGTGTCGAGGGCGACGATGTACTGCTGATCGCTCCCGTCGCAGTCGAAGATCAGTCGGTTCTCAAACAGCACCGGCGTGCCGCCGGCGCCGTTTTCATGCTTGATCCTCTGGAGCGTGTGCGACCAGAGGATCGCTCCGGTGGCCGCATCGACGGCCGCCGTGCCGTTGGTACCGAAGTGGCAGTAGAGACGCCCGCCGTCGAGGATCGGCGAGGGCGAGGCGTAGGAATTGAGCGAATGGATCGGCTCGGGCTGCGACTGGCGGAAGAGCTCGATGTCGTGGAGCACCTTCCCCGTGGCGGCATCGAGGCAGACCGCCCGCAGGCTCACCGGCCCCGACACCTGAAGCGAAGAGGAGTTTTCCACGTTCGCCAGCCGTTGGGCCTTCTCGGCCTCCGAAAGGGGCGTCTCCACGGCCGTCGTCAGCCAGAGGCGGCCCCGGTCAAGCACCGGGCTCGACCACCCCTTCCCCTCGACCGGTGTCTTCCAGGCAACGTTCTCGCTTTCGCTCCAGACCAGCGGGAGATCCTTGGCCGCCGGGGCATGCCCCTGCCCGGCGGGCCCGCGCCACTGGCTCCAGGAGGGCAGCGCCTCGGCCACAGCGATGTCGCTTGTCAGCGCCGTGGAAAGCAGCACCAGCGTCACGATCGAATATCCCAGCCTTCGCATCGATCTTCCTCGTAGTCAGGTCTTCTACTTGTCGCCGTATCGTCCGTTCAGCGGGCCGGGGCTGCAAATGGAAGCTCGCCATTGCCCCTGGGCACGAGGGCCGGCTGGGGGCCGGTGCGCTCGTAGACACGGACGTAATCGACTTCCATCTCGGCCGGAAACGGCGTCGTGCTATCGGGATTGCCGAGAAACTTCCCGCCGACGGCGAGATTGATCAGCACCTGGAATGGCTTGTCAAACGGCGCCGGCCAGGGATTGAGATCGGCCTCGGTTTGTGGCGTGACGCCCCCCTTCTCATCGGCCTGGCCCGTGCTCCACCAGGCGTTCATCGTGGCATACACCTTGCCGTCGACCTCCCAGTGCATCTCGCCAGGGTTCCATTCGAGAGCGTAGACGTGAAAATCGGCGATCGAGCCCGAGTCGAAGAGATGCTCGCCGACAGTGAACGTGTTGGCGGGCCAGCGGCCGCCGAAGTGGAGCGCGCCCTGGATCCGCTTCGGCTCCTGCCCCTTCGTCTCGAGGATGTCGATCTCCCCCGATGCCGCCCAGCCGCCGTACTCGCTCCCCTCTGGCAACAGCCACAGCGCCGGCCAGATCCCCTGCCCGAGCGGCAGTTTCGCCCGGAACTCAAACCGGCCGTAGGTCTGGCTGAAAAGATTCGTGCCATCCTTGGCGCGGGTCCGCAGCCGGGCGGACGTGTAGCCGAAGCCGTCGTGCGATTCTTTGATGGCCCGGATGTGGAGCGTGCCGCGCCTCACGAAGGCGTTGTCGGGATCGCGCGTGTAGTACTGCAGCTCGTCGTTGCCCCAGCCGTGGATCCACTGCTTCGCGTCGTAATTGTAGTAGCCGTTGCCGACATCGAAGCCCCATTTGCTCGCGTCGATCGACTCCCCGTCGAACTCGTCGTTCCAAGCGAGCTTCCAGCCGGGAAGAACTCGGGCGTCCGGCTCCTGATCGACGGTCACCGGATCGGCGGCGTGAAGTGGCAGCGCGAGCAACGCCGCAGCAACGATCGAGGTCACGCAGCGACCGGCCGCAAGCAGGGAGGAGGGGACGGAGCGGGGCATGGGAAAGTTCCCGGAGGAGATGTGCCGGCATCCGGCAGACTGGATCAGTCGATCGACTGAGGGCCTTTCGGGAGAACGACGATCAAAAAGGTGGCGATCGGGCCGAGGACCAGCGAAAAGAGCCACCACAGCAGCCCGCTGCGGTGCTTCGACTGGGCGAGCCCGGCATTGATCAGCGCGAGCGTCCCCAGGCCGACGAAGAAGGCGTTTGCGTCCATCGAGCCGATCCTGTTCATGGCTGGGACGTCCGGGCTTCGACGCTGCGGCGGTGGGCCGTCAGCCCTTCGGTATCAGCGATCTGGCCGATGTCGGCAGCGATCGCGGCCAGATCGGCCCGAGCGAGATGGATCACGCTCCCGCCGCGGAGAAACTCGTTGGCCGAGAGCCCGGCGGCAAACCGGGCCGTGCCGCCGGTGGGGAGGACGTGCGATGGGCCGGCGGCGTAATCGCCGGCGGCCACCGGGCTGAAGGGGCCCAAGAAGGCGGCGCCGGCGTGGCGGATCGAGGCGAGCGTTGCCTCGGGATCGGCCGTGT
>JBAWVV010000085.1:0-13318 GCA_037147115.1 Planctomycetia bacterium
ACGGCATCGTCGGTCGTGAAGCCGCTGACCTTCGCCGCCGTCCGCGTCACGTCGACGAGCTTGAACGACATCCGCGTGTCGGTGACGAGGCCCCCCCAGGGAGTCGGCACCTTCGAGCGGTCGGGGTTGGTGGCGCGGTAGTCTTTGGTGAGGGCCTCGATCTGGCTGGCGATCTGGGCGTCGGAGATGTTCTCGGCGTCGTTGCTGTAAACGACATGGACGACCGTATCGATGACCACGATCGCCTCATCAGCGAGGTTGAAGCGGGCCTCGCGCCGCTTCGACGTCGCCCCCTCGAGCTTCTGGAGATTCATCCGGAATGCCGGATACTTCTCGAGGAGCATCATGTGGGCCGCCTTCGCCCCGCATGCCCGGCGGAGCGGCACCTTCTTCGTCGGCTTTGCACACGTCTTCTTGGCCACCGTAAACCCCCTTCGAATGGAATCTGTGACGGTCTTTGTGGAGCGTTCATGCCCCTCCTCTGGGGCGCACAACGCTCCCCCTAAAGTTTAGGCGTAAGGGATCACAAAAACTGGACGCCGATCCCCAAGAATGGACGGCGTGTACCCCCCATTCCAAGCCCGCCAAGGCGTTATCCTGTGGAGAAACCCCTCGGGAAATCCATGATAACACGACTTTTGCCCCTCGCCCCCTCCGCGATCCCGATCGCCTTCCTGGCTTTGCTCATGGTCGCCATCCCCTTCCCCGTCGCCGCGGAACCTCCCGCCATGCCGATCGTCATCGCCCACCGCGGAGCCAGCGGCTACCTCCCCGAACACACCCTCCCCGCCAAGGCGCTCGCGCACGGCCAGGGGGCCGACGCCATCGAGCAGGACGTGGTGATGACCAAGGACGGCGTGCCGGTCGTCCTCCACGACACCTCGCTCGATGCGGTGAGCGACATTGCGGTGAAGTTCCCAGGAAGGGCCAGGGCCGACGGGAAGCACCACTGCACCGACTTCACCCTCGCCGAACTGCAAACCCTCTCCCTCACTGAGCGCCTCGATCCCGCCACCGGCCGACAGACCTACGCCGACCGCTTCCCGCGCGGGCAGTCGCGGTTCGGGATCGTTTCGCTCGAGGAGGAGCTCGAATTTCTCGCCGGGATCAACCGCAGCACCGGCCGCACCGTCGGCATCTACCCCGAGATCAAGTCCCCCGCCTGGCACCGCTCCGAAGGCCACGACATCGCCAAGGCCGTTGTCGACATCCTCCACCGCCATGGCTACGCCACGAAAGCAGACCCCTGCCACATCCAGTGCTTCGAGGCCGACGAGGTGACGCGGATCCGCGGCGAGCTCGGCTGGCAGGGGAAGCTCGTGCAGCTCATCGGCGGCAGGGACCAGGACCGGCTCGTCACGCCGGAGGGCTTGGCGGCGATCGCGACGGTAGCCGACGGCATCGGCCCGCCGATTGAACGGGTCCTTGACCCAGCAGGCAAGCCGACCGACCTCGTCGAGCGGGCCCACGCTGCCGGGCTCGTCGTCCATCCCTATACGCTCCGCCGCGACCGGCTCCCGTCCTGGGCCGGCTCCTTCGACGATCTCCAAGAAGCGCTCTTTGCTGCCGGCGTCGACGGTGTGTTCAGCGACTTCCCCGATCTCACGGTGGCGTGGCTGCGCGGTCGCGCCGTTGGCAGGCCTGATTGACGCCTCATTGAAGAGAGCTCGCAGCAGCGGCACGGCGTTTGCAGAACGTTATGCCAGGGAGAGACTTCTCCCGCCCCCTCTGCCCGCGGCCCCCTTTTTGCACAAGGCGATCACCATGACCCGCATCCAAGGCCAGAATCCGCTGTCGCTTTTTGCAACGACCGCTGCAAAAAGCATGGAACAACTTCTCTGGGCAGAGCTCCGGGAGACAGCCCGTGGTGCACACCGTCACACCGCCACGCGGCGCTTTGTGGCGCTCGTCGAGCCGCTCGAGCCCCGGTCGATGATGGCCGTCACCCCCGGCCTGCCCCTCCCGGCGCAGTCGCTCGACGGCACCGGCAACAACCTTGCGCATTTCGAGTGGGGGAGCACCGACGAGCAACTCCTGCGGAAGTCCCCGGTCGCCTACACCGACGGCATCTCGATCGCCAGCGGGGCTGACCGCCCGAGCGCCCGCCTCGTTAGTAACCTCCTCGCGGCGAGCCCCGAGGGGGGCGTCACCAACAGCCGCGATCTGACGGCGATGGCCTATGCCTGGGGGCAATTCCTCGCCCACGACACCGATCTCACTCTCAGCGCGAGCCCCCGGGAGACCCTCCCGATCGCCGTCCCCCAAGGCGACGCCTGGTTCGATCCCGCCGCCACCGGCACGATGTCGATCTCGATGTCACGCTCGGCCTTCGACCCGACCACCGGCACGTCAAAGCTCAATCCCCGCCAGCAGACCAACGCCATCACCGCCTGGATCGACGGCTCAGAGATTTATGGAGTCGATGCCACCCGCAATGCCGCCCTCCGCGAGCATGTCGGCGGACGGATGCTGACGAGCGCCGGCGGGCTGCTCCCCTTCAACACAGCCGGCCTGGCAAACGCCAACGACGCCCACGTCTTGGCCGATTCCAAGCTCTTCCTCGCCGGTGACATCCGGGCCAACGAGAATCCCGAGCTCCTTTCCCTCCAGACGCTGTTCGTCCGCGAACACAACCGTGTCGCCGCAGCGACGGCAGCCCAACATCCCGACTGGACCGACGAGCAACTCTTCCAGCATGCCCGCCGGATGGTGATCGCCGAGTTGCAGCATGTGACCTATGACGAGTTCCTCCCCGCGCTGCTCGGGGCCCCGCGGCCCGGTGCCGACGGGATCGCGCCTTGGAGCGGCTACCGCCCGAACGTCAACGCCGGGATCTCCACCGAGTTTTCCACCGCCGCCTTCCGGTTGGGCCATAGCCTGCTCGGCGACGACATCCGCTTCCTCGACGACACCGGCAACCCGGTCCGCGAGGACATGGCGCTGCGCGACTCGTTCTTCAATCCCGTGCCGGTGTCGGAGGTGGGGATCGATCCGCTCCTTAAATACCTCGCCAGCGATCGGGCACAGGAGCTCGACACGAAGGTGGTCGACGACGTGCGGAACTTCCTCTTCGGCGCCCCGGGCCAGGGGGGCTTCGACCTGGCGTCGATCAATATCCAGCGTGGCCGCGATCATGGCCTGGCCGATTACAACACCGTCCGCGTCGCCTCCGGACTGCCGCGGGTGACGTCGTTTGCCCAGATCACCCCCGACGTCGCCCTCCAGCAGTCACTCCAGAAGGCCTACGGCTCGGTCAATTCGATCGATCTCTGGGTGGGTGGCCTGGCGGAGAAGCACCTTCCCGGCTCGAGCCTCGGGGAGACGTTCACGCGGATCATCGTCGACCAGTTCACGCGACTGCGCGACGGCGATCGCTACTGGTATCAAAATGTCCTTCCGGCGACGGTCGTGGCCGATATCCAGAAAACGACACTCGCCGACATCATCGCCCGCAACAGTGGCCTGAAGAACCTCCAGGCCGACGTCTTCACCTTCCATGCCTCGATCGGCGGCACCGTGTTTGCCGATGGCAACCGCGACAGCCTCCGCCAGACGGCCGAGAAGGGGATCGCGGCTGCCACCGTCTCGCTCCTCGATGCGGCCGGGACGGTAATCGCCACGACGACGTCCGATTCCAGCGGGCGTTATCTGTTCACCGGGCTCGATCTCGGTAGCTACCGGGTGGCGGTGTCGGGGACCGGCGTTGGCGGGCCTTCCGGATCGACGTCGACCGCAGGGAGGATCGTAGCGATCACGAAGGGGAACGACATTCGTGGGGTCGATGTGGCCGTGCCGAGCGGCATGGCACAGCCCCCGAAGGCGGCAGCCCCGAAGCCGGCTGCCGCACCGCTGCCGACGACCATGTTCGCTGCCCTCGGGAGCCTGCCGCCGTTGTCGTCGCAGCCGCTTTCGGGAAAGCGACGTGCCTGACGGCCGCCCACGGACGTCGCGTTCCGTGTCTCCCGTCCGGCGTGCCGATCGCTTATCCTGACGGCGTGGGTGTTTGGCAGCGATCGATGGTTGTCGCAGGCGCGCTCGCAACCGTCCGTCGGACCACTTCCGGCCCCCGAGGCTGTCTCCATGCCACACCAACTCCCGGGTCCATCTCCCACCCTCGTGCGCTTCTGGGGGGTGCGCGGTTCGCTCCCGTCGCCGGGGCCAGCCACGCTCCGCTACGGTGGCAACACCACCTGCGTCGAGGTGCGGACGGGGGGCGAACTCATCGTCATCGATGCCGGCTCCGGCATCCGCCCCCTAGGAGAATCGCTGCTCGCGGCGCACGCCGGCACGCCGATCGCGCTGACCCTCCTCCACTCCCACGCCCATTGGGACCACATCCAGGGCTTCCCGTTTTTCGCGCCGGCCTACCTGCCGACGACGCGGATCCGCATCATCGGCGGGCATGCTTCCGCTGCAGACCTGCGGCGCGTGTTCGCCGATCAGATGGACGGGCAGCGCTGGTTTCCCCTCCCCTTCAACCGGCTCGCGGCGACGATCACCTTCGATCACCTCGACCTCGCCGGCGATCTGCGATTCCGGGTCGGGGATGTGGCCGTGACGGCCTGCCCGACGAACCATCCGGGGGGGTCGCTGGGCTTCCGGATCGAGACCCCGCAGGGGGCGATCGTTTTCTTGAGCGATCACGAGACCGCCGGCCCCGACGAACCGCGGATCCGCGACTTCATCGCCGGCGCGGCGCTCCTCATCGCCGACGCCCAGTACGACGCCACCGAGATCCAGGCGCGGAGGGGCTGGGGCCACGGGTGCGTCGACGAGGTGATGGCGCTGGCCGGCGGGGTGGGGATCGGCCGGGTGGTCCTCTTCCACCACGATCCCTCCCACGACGACACCTTCCTCGACCAGCTCGTCACGCAGGCCAGGGCCCGCGCCGGCAGTGACCACCCCGGGATGATCGTCGAGGCGGCGCGCGAGGGAGATCGAATCGAGTTGTGAAGCGAGGTGAGGCGCCCCACCCCCTCAACCACGCTCCGCCGAGAACACGCTCACATCCTGGCTCACCTTGCGGAGCTTCGTCGCCAACGACACGCCGATGTTCCGCAGGATCTTCGTGTGGAGGACGGGGTGCGACTGCTGCAGGCGAACGAAGTCGACGATCTCAAACGCCGCCGTCTCCACATCCCCCTCGGCCACCACGTCTGCCGAGCGCGGGGCGCCGTCGAGGAACGCCATCTCCCCCACCATCGTTCCGACCGAGAAGCTCGCCACCCGGTTCCCCGCGGTAGCGGCCCCCCCCAGGAAGACTCCGACGACCCCCTTCGTGATCAGGAGAAGGTTCGTCGCCTCTTCCCCGCTCGAGATGATCGTCTCGCCACCTGCGTGGGAATGGTGTTTGAGAAGCCTGGCGAAGAGGGCGATCTCATCCTCGGTGAGTGTGGCCGTGATCTCGTACTCGTGGAGATCATGATAACCCGACTCGATCGAGACGAGCAGTTCGTCGAGGAGAACGTCCTCGCAATGTTCGAGGGCGCCGTCAGTGGAGTGATACCGGAACAGCGCCTCCACCTCCCCACGGTCGGTGAGGTAGGCCGCTCCCTGCGCACGCACGACGTCGAGACGCTGGGTGTGGGTGAAGAACACCATCACACCCCGGCGGTTGAGTGATTCCGCCAGGTCGACGAGCATCCGCACCGCGACGCCGTTGATCGCGCTGACATGGTGGAAATCGAGGATCACGGCGAGCGGCCGGCCGACGCGGCCGAGGACGTCGCGGACGATCGGCTCGGTCGTTGAGAAGGCAAGATTACTCTGCATCTCGACGACGTGGATCCGCGTGCCATGCTCACGCAGACACGCGCGGTGGGAGGGATGGCGCGTGCGGCTCGAGCTGCGCTGCGCGGCGGTGTAGGCCAGCCGCCGGCTCGTCTGCGCACAGTAGGGGGGTTTGAATTGGTGCAGCTCCCAGGCTTTCGATAACTCTTCGCACACTTTGAGCGCACGGGCGCTATTCCCCTGGGCATCGAGCCGCGGCGAGTAGACGCCGATCCCCAACTGGCCAGGGAGCACGGCGAGTACCCCTCCAGCCACCCCGCTCTTGGCCGGCATACCGACGTTGTAGATCCAGCCACCGGAGAAGTCGTACATCCCGCACGAGGCCATCACGCTCAAGACGTTCTCGACGTGCTGTTCCTTGATCGCCCGGACGCCGGTGACGGGATTGAGCCCCAGGTTGGCGAGGGTCGCCCCCATGACGGCCAGATCGGCGCAGGTCACCGAGATGGCGCACTGCCGGAAGTAGGCATCGACTGTCGCGGTCGGATCATCGACGAGGATGTCGAAGTTGCGGAGGAGGTGGCCGATGGCCCGATTGCGGTGGCCCGTCCGACTCTCCGATTCGTAGACGTCTCTGTCGATCCGCATCGGACGACCGCTGAAGCGCTCGAACATCTCCAGGATCCGCCCGAACCGGGCTTCGGATGACTCGGCTTCGATCTGACCGGTCGTGGCGATCGCCCCAGCGTTGATCATCGGATTGAGCGGGCAGCCGGTCACCTTGTGGAGGCTGATGGCGTTGAAGGCATCGCCGCTCGGCTCGACACCGACCTTCTTCAGGATCTTTTCGGCGCCATGATCGTCGAGAGCGAGACCATAGACGAACGGCTTGGAGATCGACTGGATCGTGAACTCGTGCCGCGAATCCCCCACCTCGTACACATAGCCGTCGGTGGTGGCGATGCAGATCCCGAACAGCTCCGGATCGGCCTTCGCAAGCTCGGGGATGGAGGTGGCGACCTCCCCTTCGCGGTCATCGGCGTATTTCGCCCGAAGTGAGTCGAGGAACGACTGGATCGGCGAGCCGACGGGGGCGGAGGCCATGAAAGGATCCTCGAGGGAGTGTGTCGGGGTGCAAAACTGCGCCGGCCGCCGACCGGAAAACCGATCATACAGAGGGGGTTCCACCGATCCAGACGCGGCACGATCGGTGCGGCCACGGAGCCGGAATCGGTGCCGCGACGCCGACACGGTAGACTCCGCTCCGCCGCCATCCGCCCGGTGCGGGCCCCGCGGCGGCGGACAGCGGGGCGGCGCGACTGATTGATATGGAGGGGGCATGGCTCGAGACCGAACGACGGCAGACAATCGTTCCCTGGACGCGACAACTGGCCGGCGCGCCATACCGACCGGCACTCGGCACGTCGTCCTCGCGTTTGCCGTCCTCTTGGCGGTGATCACCTATGTCGATCGGGTCTGCATCTCGCAGGCAGCGCCGCAGATGCGCGAAGATCTCGGCCTCTCGAAGGAGCAGATGGGCTGGGCGTTCTTCGCCTTCTCGATCGCCTACGCGAGCTTCGAGATCCCCGGCGGCTGGCTCGGCGACCGGATTGGCCCGCGCGCCGTCCTCATGCGCGTCGTCACGATGTGGTCGGCGTTCACGATCCTCACCGGCTGGGCCTGGAACTTCTGGTCGCTGCTGACGTTTCGGTTCCTGTTCGGCGTCGGCGAGGCGGGCTGCTTCCCCAACCTCGCCAAGGTTTTTTCCCTCTGGCTTCCCGGCCACGAGCGCGTCCGGGCCCAGGGGATCATGTGGCTTTCGGCCCGCTGGGGGGGCGCGTTCACGCCGCTGCTCGTCGGCTGGATGCTCTCGAAGGACTACCTCGGCCTCCACTACAAGTGGACGTTCCTCCTCTTCGGGCTCCTCGGGGTGGTGTGGGCGGTGCTGTTCTGGAGCTGGTTCCGCGACAATCCCCGCCATCACCGAAGCGTCAATGCCGCAGAGCTGGCGATCATCGGCGACTCGGCCGATCGCCAGGTGGGGCATGGGGCGGTGCCGTGGGATCTGTTCCTCTCGAGCCCGAGCGTGTGGCTGCTGTGGCTCCAGTACTTCTGCCAGAACTTTTCCTGGTATTTCTACATCACCTGGATGCCGACCTTCCTCAAGGAGACTTTTCCAGAGTTCACCGACATGCAGCGCGCCCTGGCCGGCTGCGTGCCGCTGTTCTTCGGTGGCATCGGCTCGTTCGTGTCGGGCTCGATCGCGGCCAGCCTCGCGGATCGACTCGGCAGCACGGCGCGGGCCCGGCGGACGCTCGGCTGCGTCGGGCTGTGCGGCGCAGCGGTGATGCTCCTTGTCTCGGTGTGGCTGCAACAGCTCGCAGCAGCCGGCGGAGGCCTCGCCACCTTCGGCGTCGCGGCACTCCTCGCGATGGGGCTGGCGAGCTTCGGCAACGATCTCTCCATGCCGGGCAGCTGGGGCGCCTGCATGGACATCGGCGGCAAACACACCGGCTCGCTCGCGGGGAGCATGAACATGATGGGGAACTTCGGCGGAGCCCTCTCGCCGGTCATCGTCCCCGCGCTCCTCACGGCCTTCGCGGCGCCGGGCTCCACCGACCCGAACTGGTCGGTCGCCTTCCTCCTCTTCGCGGCAGTCTACGCCGTCGGCGGCGTAGCCTGGCTGTTCATCGACCCGGTCACTTCGCTCGAGGGGGGGGACCACGACTGACGGTTAGGAGCCTGTCAGCCCGGCGCGGAAGTCATCCGCCTGCCGGCGGATCGTGCGGAGCTCACCGGCCTCCTTGCGATCGAGATTCTTGAGCTGCATCGACATGCGGGGATTGGCTTTGAGCAGCGCTGCATGACGGGCGAGGAAATCCCAGTAGAGTGTGGTGAACGGGCAGGCGTCGGGGCCGGTCGCCTGCTTTGGCTTGAACCGGCAGCCCTTGCATGCATTGCTCATCCGCTCGATGTAGGCGCCACTGGCGCAGTACGGCTTCGAGGCCATCACACCGCCATCGGCGAACTGGCTCATGCCGAGCGAGTTGGGGAGCTCCACCCACTCCACCGCATCGACATAGACGGCGAGATACCAGCGGTGCACCTCCTGCGGCCGCACGCCGGCGAGCATCGCAAACAGCCCCGTCACCATGAGCCGCTGGATGTGGTGGGCATAGCCGTGCGTGAGCGTTTGCGAGAGGGCGTCGCGCAGACAGTTCATCTCCGTCGCCGCCGTCCAGTAGAAGGCCGGCAGTGGCAGGGTCGCACCGAGGGCGTTTCGCGATTCGTACTCCGGCATGAAATGCCAGTAGACACCGCGGACATACTCCCGCCACCCGATCACCTGACGGATGAAGCCCTCCGCCGCCTCGATCGGCACCAGGCCCTCCCGCCAGGCGCGTTCGGCGCCGGCCACGACGTCGCGCGGATCGAGGAGCTTGAGATTCATCGCCGCGGCGATGCGCGAATGGTAGAGCCACGGCTCGCCGGTCCAGATCGCATCTTGATAGCGGCCGAAAGAGGGGAGCCGGTAGACGAGGAAATCGTCGAGCGCCTCGCGCGCCGCTTCGGTTGTCACCGGCCAGTCGAACGCCTCGAGGCTCCCCGGATGATCGGCGAAGCGGGCGTTCACCAGTTCGATCACGGCGCGCGTGACTCCATCGGGGGGGAAACGGCGCGGGGCGGGAAGCTTCCCCGGCCCCGCCTTCGGAAAGGCGCCGCGATTGTCGGCGTCGAAGTTCCACGCCCCGCCGGCCGGCTCGCCATCCTCCATCAAGACGCCATGCTTCTCCCGCAGCGGCCGGTAGAACCATTCCAGGCGGAGCTGCTTCCGGCCGCGCGCATGGAGGGCAAACTCGTCGACGGTGCTGAAGAAATGCCGATCGGTGCGGATCTCGAGGGGGATGCCCGCCTCGCGCGCCGCGGCGATGATCTCCTCCCGCACCCGGTGCTCTCCCGGCTCGACGACGATCAGCTTCGCCGGCCGCCCCGGCGGGAACGCAGGGCGTGCGCCTTTGGCACCCGGCCGACCGCGGCCGACGGAAGCCTCACCGCCAAGGCTCGCCAAGAGCGCGCTTCCCAGCGAGCGCGGCTCGTCGACGGCGGGCTTGGCCGAGAGCACCCGGTAGTCGACCGGCAGCCCCTCGGCGACAAGCCGATCGCGGAAGTGACGCATCGCGGCGAGGAACATCACGATCCGCGGCTTCGCCGACCAGACATGCGTCGACTCCCCCGCCACCTCCGCCATCCAGACGGCGTCCAAAGAGGCATCGAATCCGTCAAAGGCCGCCGAGCGGCGGTCGAGCTGGTCGCCGAGAACGAGGACGAGGTGGCGGGGCATCGGAGGCTCGCGGGGGAGTAGGGGGCCGCAGCCTCAATTATGGCAGCCTGCGGAGGGAACGGGAGATCGGCCGCAGAGCCGACCTTCACCCGGGTGCCTCTTTTCGTGCCAGCCACCCTCGCCCCGAATCATCGGCGCCGGGCCCGAGATCCGCACCGTCACGCGCCTCGATCCCCACGAGGTCTCTCGCCCGGTGGAGCGGAAGGCGTGTCAGGCCGACTTTGCCGCAGCCTCACGGCGCCGGACATGTCTTGGCGTGACAACATCCCATGCCAGCCCGAGCGCCTCGAGGAGGCGAATCTCGTAGTAGCTGATGTCGATCTCCCACCAGCGATGCTGGACACTCGCCGACGAGGGATCCTCGTGGTGGTTGTTGTGCCAGCCCTCGCCGACGGTCAGCAGGGCGACGAACCAGTTGTTGCGGCTCGCCTCGCCGGTCTCGTAGTTGCGGTAGCCGAACATGTGCGAGAGCGAGTTCACCGACCAGGTGATGTGCCACACTGCCACAATCCGCACGTACACACCCCACACCACCAGGCTCAATGCCAGCGGCAGGGCGGCCTCGCGGCCCCAGCCGATCCACCCGATCGCCCCTCCGGCGAGGAAGTAGACCGGGATCTGTGCCAGACCGATCCACATCAGCAGCCAGGGGCTTTTCTCGATCCGCATGTAGAACGGATCGCGGAGAACATCCTTGGAGTAGGTGGCCATCGCATTGAGCGAATGGGCCTCCCGGTTGTTGACCATCAGCCAGCCGAAATGCGACCAGAGAAACGTCACCAGCGGCGAATGGGGGTCGGACTGCTCGTCGGAATGGACATGGTGGATTCGGTGCACCGTCACCCAGCGGGCGGGCGAATCCTCGAGGCAGCAGATCCCGAGGATGGCGAAGGCATGTTCGACCCAGGGGACGGTCTTGAAGCTGCGGTGCGTGAGGAGGCGGTGGTAGCCGATCGTGATCCCCTGCCCGAAGACATGGATCCCGACCACCATCGTCCAGAAACCGATCCACGAGAAGAACTGCGGCACGAAGGCGAGCAGCGCCAGCAGGTGGACCGCGAGGATCGTGCCGGAATAGACCCGGTTGATGGTGTACGGCCGCACAGCCGTAGGGACATCCAAATGGGCCGACGCCGCGGAAAGAGAAGCCATAAAAGACGGACTCCAAGCAACGCCGATCGCGCCGGCCCCTCGTGGCCGCACAGAGCGATGACGCCATACCACGATAGCCAATTGCCACCATCTCGGCTAAGTCACTGGTGCCCTTTCCCGGGCCAAAACACGTTTTCCTCCCCGATGTCGCACCAATCATGCCGGCTGCGGCGACCTTACCGACATCACTCGGCCAGCGATACCCGGATCAGTTCCTTGTCGTTGCGGATGAAAACACTCCGGTCGGCATACGCCGGAGGGCACCACACCACCCCGCGGCCGAACGCCGACTGCGTCGTGTCGAGGAGATGGGCGCGGTCGATCTCCTCATAGCCTGCGGGGGAGAGCTTGGCGATCACGAGGTCGCCGGTTTCGGCGAAGAGGAAGTAGCGGTTGCCGTGGCGGGTGATGAAAGCCGTCGCCGATGGCGGAGCACGGTCACCGAACGGCCCCGGGCTCGACCACTTCACCGCGCCCGAGGGAATCTCGATCCCGCGCAGATCCCCCTTCTCGTGGAAGCCGTAGAGCATTGTGCCGTCGACAAACGGCTGGACGTTGACCGCCGAGATGCCGTGCTTGGCCTTGTTCCGCCACACCACCTCGACCCCCGGCTTGTCGGCGGCGAGTTTGACCAGCAGGTTCTTCTCCTGGAATCCGCCGACGTAGAGGTGCTCCCCCACCTTCACCGGCGCCATGATGATCGAGCCGTTGTCGGCGTTGTACGGCGTCTCCCAAAGGATCGCGCCAGTCTCCGGCGACACCGCATACATCCCATCGGGCTTCATGAGCACCAGTTGCCGCACGCCAGCCGCCTCGATGATCGTCGGCGGCGAGTAGCCCTGCTCGGGGGCGGTGCCGGCGCGCCACAGTTCCTTACCGGTGACCTTGTCGAGCGCCACGACGTGGGCCTTGGCGGTGCCAGCGATGACGAACAAGCGATCGCCGTCGATGAGCGGATGGCCCGCCCAGCCCCACAGCGCCGCCTTCGTGTCGTAGTCCTTCTTCAGGTCCTTCGACCAGATCACGCGGCCGTCGGTCACGGACAGGCAGAGGAGATTCCCCTCGGCGCCGAGCGTGTAGACACGGTCGCCGTCGACCGTCGGCGTGCAGCGCGGTCCGGCCGGATAGCTGATCGTGTAGGTGACCGGGATCTCGTGCTTCCAGATTTCTTTCCCCGTCTCCTCGTCGAGACAGAGCACGCGTTCGGTGCCCGCGGCCGTCTTCCGCTCGAAGTTGTCCCCTGGCAGCTCTCCTCCGGACACGAAATCGGTGACAAACACTTTGCCCTCGGCGACAGCCGCCCCGGCATAGCCTCCGGCCACCGGTGCCCGCCACACGACCTTCGGCCCCCCGGCGGGGAACTTGTCGATAATCCCCTCTTCGCGCCACACGTTGTCGCGTCTGGGGCCCATCCACTGCGGCCACCCGTCGGCCCGGACAGCGATCCCCGGGAGCCACACCAACACGGCGACGGCAACGACCAGTGAGTACGGCCAAGCGGCGAGAAGACAAGGAACAAGGCGGCGGAACATGATGGCCTCGGGCGGACAAGGGAAGCGCTCACGGACCATCCATGGCAGCCGCCGACAGGATACTCCGCCAGGCCCTGGCCGCGGCAAACCGCAGTTCCTCACATGCCCCGGGGAAGACCCGGCTTGACATGCTTCTGCATGATGCATACACATTTATGCATGAGAACCACGCTCGACATCGACGATGCCCTTCTCTCCGAGGCGAAGCGCCGGGCCGCCGACAAAGGCACGACGCTCACGGCGTTCGTGGAGCACGCGCTCGCTGCGGCGCTTGCCGGCCGGGCCGAAACGGGCCCCCGCTACCGTCTCGCCTGGAAGACCCACCGGGGATCATCGCCGCCTGCCGTCGACGTGGCTGACCGCGACCATCTGATCGATGTCATGGAAGGACGGCGATGATTGCCGTCGACACGAACATCCTTCTCTACGCCGATCGTGAGGAGACGCCGCAGCACCGGGCAGCGCTGCAAGCGCTTCGACGGCTCGCGGAGGGGCACGAGGCATGGGCCATTCCCATCCAGTGCGTCGGCGAGTTTCTCCGCGTCGTCTCCCACGACCGGGT
>JBAWVV010000086.1:0-13238 GCA_037147115.1 Planctomycetia bacterium
GGCCGCCAGGCGGATCCGTTGCAGCTCGCCGCCGGAGAGGCTGCCGGCCGGCCGGGCGAGGTCGAGATAGTCGAGGCCGACGTCGACAAGAAACGTCACGCGCGAGAGCAATTCGCGGAGGAGATCGGCGGCGATCTTCCGCTCCGAGTCGGCAAGCGTCACGCCTTCGAGCGCCCCCTTGAGCCGCCCCAGGGGCATGCGGCACCAGACATCGAGGGGGCGGCCCCAGAGCGTCACCGCCGAGGCGACGTCGGCCAGTCGGCTGCCGCCGCACTCGCTGCAGGGGACCTCGCCGAGCACCGCATCGACCCGGCCGCGGAGCCCAACGACGAGCCGGGCCGCCTCCTCGCAGGCCTGCTCGAGCCCCTTGAAGCGGAAGGCGAACCACGGGCCGGCCTCCGGGGCAGCGGCGCCCGCCGCCAGCGCCGGGCGCGGCACCTCGATCCACCGTTCGCCAGTCCCCTCGAAGAGCACGCGTTGCTGGAGGCCGGAGAGCTCGACCAGCGGCACGTCGGTCGGCAGGCCGGTCACTGCGCACAGCGCGACGAGCATCGCCTTGGAGACGGGGCTCGAAAGCTGCGGCCAGAGGTCGAGGGCCCCAGCAGCGAGCGACACCGTCGGATCGCGGACGAGCGCCGAATGCTCCACGCCTGTCCGGGTTCCCAGGCCGTCGCAGCGTGGGCACCAGCCGAGCGGGCTGTTGAAGGAGAACTGCCGCGGTTCGAGCGGTTTGAACCCCCGGCCGCACCCCGGACAGGCGAGCAGCCGGCTGTGGACCTCGACGGGCCAGTCGGGTTCATCGAGGGCTTCGCCGCCGTGCCCCTCGGCCTGCCTGGCCACGAGCATCGTGCCCCCGCCGGCCGCAAACGCCGCCTCGATGCTCTGGGCGAGCCGGCTGCGGGCGGCCGGATCGGCGGTGACACGGTCGACGACGATCTCGATCCGGTTCTTCCGCTTCCGGTCGAGCTCCGGCTTGTCGTCGAGATGGACCGTGCGGCCATCGATCCGGACGCGCACCCACCCGGCCGCCTTGAGCGCCGCGAAGAACGCGTCGGAGGATTGGCCGACGCGCGGCTCGGCCGGCGCCAGCAGGAGCATCCGTGTCTCCGGAGGGTGGGCCAGGAGCCGCTCGACGGTCTTGTCGACACTCCGCGCCCCGACCGGCACGCCGCACTCCGGGCAGTGCATCTTCCCCAGCCGAGCGCCGAGGACGCGGAAATAGTCATACATTTCCGTCAGCGTGCCGACCGTCGAGCGGGGCGTGCTCCCGGTGGCGCGCTGCTCGATCGCCACCGCCGGCGACAGCCCATCGATCCGCTCGAACAGCGGCTTCGGTACCTGGCCGACGAACTGACGGGCGTAGGGGCTCAAGCTCTCGACATACCGGCGCTGCCCCTCGGCGTAGAGGGTGTCGAAGGCGAGCGAGGTCTTCCCCGAGCCGCTCGGCCCGCAGCAGACCGTCATGGCACCCCGGGGGATGTCGGCATCGACCGATTTGAGGTTGTGCTGGCAGGCGCCCCGGACCTCGATCGAGGCGGGACCGGGGTCGCGCGAGGCGGCCGTGATCCGTGCGAGGATGTCGCGCTCGAGGGCCGCCGGATCGACGGCGGCCCGGCGCCGTGCGGCCCGGCGCGGTGGCGGGGCGGCGGCACCGGCCGCGAGGATCGATTTGAGGGCGAGGCCGGTCTGCGAGCCCTTCGCCCGGGCCACCTTCTCCGGCGTCCCCTCGGCAACGATCTTCCCGCCGCCCGAGCCCCCTTCGGGGCCGAGGTCGATGACCCAGTCGGCCCGCTTCACGACGTCGAGGTTGTGCTCGACGACGAGGACGGTGTTGCCGGCGTCGACGAGCCGCTCGAGGACGATGAGGAGCTGGCGGACGTCGGCCATGTGGAGCCCCGTCGTCGGCTCGTCGAGGATGTAGAGCGTACGCCCCGTCGATCGCTTGGCGAGCTCGCGCGAGAGCTTGACCCGCTGGGCTTCGCCGCCGGAGAGCGTCGGCGAAGGCTGGCCGAGATGGAGGTAGTCGAGGCCGACGTCGCAGAGGGTCTCGAGCTTGCGGGCGATGTCGGGGGCATCGGCGAACAGCGTCCGCGCGTCGCCGATCTCCATGCCGAGGAGGTCGGCAACGTTTTTCCCCTTCCAGCGCACCTCGAGGGTGTCGCGGGAGAACCGGGCGCCGCCGCAGGTCTCGCATGGCACCCAGACATCGGCGAGGAAGTCCATGTCGAGCCGCACCGAGCCGTTTCCCTCGCAGGTCTCGCAGCGCCCCCCGGCGACGTTGAAGCTGAAGCGCCCCGCCTTCCAGCCGCGCGTCTTGGCATCCGGGAGCATCGTGAGGAGGGTGCGGATGTCGTCCCAGACCTTCACGTACGTCGCCGGGTTGCTGCGGGGGGTGCGGCCGATCGGCGATTGATCGATGACGATCACTTTGTCGAGCTCGTCGGCCCCCAGCAGCGCGGTGAACTCGCCGGGTCGCGCCACCTCGCTCCCGAGCTTCTCGCGGAGGGCCGGCTCGAGGACGTCGCCGACCAGCGAGCTCTTCCCGCTCCCCGAGACGCCAGTGATGCAGACGAGGAGCCCGAGCGGGATCTCCACATCGAGACCCCGGAGGTTGTTGTGCCGGATCCCTTCCATCCGCAACCGCCGCTCACTGCGGGGGCGGCGGCTGATGGGGACCTCGATCCGGTCGCGCCCCGAAAGGAAGGCGCCGGTGATGCTGCGGGGATTCGCCGCCACGTCGTCGGGGGTTCCGGCTGCCACCACCTCGCCACCGCGCTTCCCCGGCCCGGGGCCGAAGTCGACCACCCAATCGGCAGCGCGGATCGTTTCCTCGTCATGCTCGACGACGACGACGGTGTTCCCCTTGTCGCGGAGGGCCTGGAGCGCGCCGAGGAGGCGGGCGTTGTCGCGTGGGTGGAGGCCGATGGAGGGCTCGTCGAGGACGTAGAGCACCCCCGACAGGCCGGAGCCGATCTGTGCGGCGAGGCGGATCCGCTGGCTCTCGCCGCCGGAGAGCGTCGGCGCCTTGCGTTCGAGGGCGAGGTAGCCCAGGCCGACCTGATCGAGGAAATCCAGCCGCGAACGGATCTCCTTCATCAGCTCCGCGGCGATCACGGTCTGCGTCGGGTCGAGCGAAAGAACGGAGAGGAACTCCCGCGCGTCGGCGATCGGCAGGCCGCAGAGGCGGTCGAGCGACAGCTCCGGCCCGTGCGCCGCACGGGCCGACTTCGACGCGGTGGCGATCCGAACGGCCCGGCCCTGCGGCGCGAGCCGGGCCCCGTGGCAGCCGTGACAGGGGGTGATCCGCATGAGCTTCTCGAGCATCCGCCGGAGGATCCCACTCTTGGCATTCCGCCACCGGTTGCCGAGCATCGAGAGGATTCCCTCGAAGCGGGTCTTCGCGCCGCGCTCCGCCTTCCCCCGTTTCCAGGCCAGACGGATCTCCTCGAGGCCCGTTCCCTCGAGCCAGATCCTGCGCTGCAGCGGCGTGAGATCCTCCCACGGGGTGTCGAGGAGCGTGCCGGCGGGAAGCTTTCGCTTTGCCTCGGCCTGGGCGGCGACCCCCGTGAACAGGCGCCGCATCCAGCGCGGCATGTCGCGGAAGCTCCCCAGGAACCCCAGCGCCCCCTTGCGGAGCGACTTGCCCGGTTCGGTGACGAGCTTGTCGGGATCGATGCCATAGATTTCGCCGAGCCCCTCGCAGGCCGGGCAGGCCCCCTGCGGGCTGTTGAAGCTGAACAGCTGCGGCTCGGGCGTGGCGTAGCTGACGCCACAGGCGGTGCAGGCGTAGCGGCTGGAGAGGACGAGCTCGTCGGAGACTCCTTGGGCCGGTCGATCGGCCGCTTCGTCGTCGTCGTCGGTCTTTCGCTTCGCCTTCTTCTTCCGCGCTGCCGCCGGCGCGGTGGCAGCGGCGGGCGGGGAGTCCTCTTCCGGCTCAGCGGCCACGATCACCATCCCCCCGCCGGTGCGGAGCGCCAGTTCGACCGCTTCGGCGAGCCGGCTGCGCGTCGAGTCACCGGGCACGAGACGATCGACGACCACCTCGATCGTGTGCTTGAGGAGCTTCTCGAGCGGCGGCGGATCCTCGACGCGGACGACGCGGCCGTCGACGCGGGCCCGGGTGAATCCCTGGCGGACGAGATCGGTGAAGAGGTCGCGGTGCTCCCCCTTGGCGTCGCGCACCAGCGGCGCGAGGACGAGGATTCGCCGCCCTCCCCGGGAGGAAAGGATCCGCTCGACGATCGCGTCGCGCGGTTGCGCCTCGAGGACCCCATCGCATTCGGGGCAATGGGCCTGGCCGACCCGAGCGTAGAGGACGCGGAGGAAATCGTGGATCTCCGTCATCGTCGCCACCGTCGAGCGCGGGTTGGTGCCGGCCGACTTCTGCGCGATGGAGATCGAGGGGGAGAGGCCGGTGACGCTGTCGACGTCGGGGCGGGGCAGTTGCCCGAGGAACTGCCGGGCGAAGGTCGAGAGGCTCTCGACGTACCGCCGCTGCCCCTCGGCGTAGAGCGTGTCGAACGCCAGGCTCGACTTCCCCGATCCGCTCACCCCGGAGAGGCAGACCAGCCGCCCACGGGGGAGCCCGACGGTGATATCCCGGAGGTTGTGCTCACGGGCGCCGCGGACCACGATCGGGGGGACTTGCATGGGGAAGAACCGGATGAATGGCGGGGAAAAACCGTCGACCGGGCGCCATTGTAGCGCTCCCCGGCCGGCCGGCTGGACATCGCCTTCGGGCTGCCATACCATCGACGCGGTGGGCGACTCCGCGGAGCCGCCCGCCGTTGACGGGGCGGTAGCTCAACTGGGAGAGCGCGGCGTTCGCAATGCCGAGGTTGGGAGTTCGATCCTCCTCCGCTCCACTCGAGTGATAGGTGCAGGGACAGGTGCTGAAATAAGAATAGGGACAGGGATAGCTGCGGGAATAGAAACAGAAATAGGGCAACGGTCCACGAGTGCCCGCGTTCGCCCGGGTGTGGTGCTCGGTCGCCGGGCTCGCGTGAGTGGTCCGGTTCAGGGTTGATCGGGCCGGGGTTATGAGGCCGGGTCGATCGGGCTGAGATTTGCTCCATGGCCACCTCGGCTGATCCCTCTGCCGATCTCATGCTCCGGGTGCAGGCCGGCGACGCCGAGGCGTTCGAGCAGTTGGTCACCCTCTGGCAGGACCGGCTGGTGACGCTCTTTCTCCACCACACCGGCGACCACTCCACCGCCCAGGATCTCGCCCAGGAGGTCTTCCTCCGCGTCTACCGGGCGCGGGAGGGCTACCGTCAGACGGCGAAGTTCTCCACCTGGATCCACACCATTGCCAACAACGTCTCCAGCGACTTGCGGCAACGGGCCTACCGGCGGATGGAACATGGGGTCGCCCCGTCGACGTCATCGTCGTCGAGTGCCGTCGGTCTGGAGCAGATCGCCGTCGCCGCTAGCGGCGAGCGTCCCGCGCGCGAGGCCGATCGGCAGGAGCTCCAGTCGGTCGTGCGCGACGCGATCTCCGCGCTCAACGACAACCAGCGGATGGCGGTGCTACTGGCCAAGTTTGAGCACTGTTCGTACGAGGAGATCGCCACGGCGATGGGGCTGTCGGTGCCGGCGGTGAAATCGCTCCTCTTCCGGGCCCGTGACCAGCTCCGCGCGACGCTCGAGCCCTATCAGCGCGACGGTATCCGGTCTCCCCCCGCCGGCGAGGCCGGTGGAGGGTCGTCATGAGCCGGTCTGCTGACGCCCCTCCAACGGCCCCGCCCGGCGGCGATGCGCTCGATGTCGGCGATGCGCTCGACGACATCCTGATCCTCCTTGATGGCCTGGCTCCCTCCTCCGCCCCGGTGAGCCTCGCCTCGACGACGATCGAGATGGCCGCGGTTTCCACGGGAGGGCGGACGGCCCCCCACCGGCAGGCGCCGCGGCGACCACGGAGCCGGTCGTGGTGGGGGCCGGCGGGCTGTGTCGTCGGGGCCCTCGCGCTCGGGCTCGTCGTCGGTCGTGCCACCACCACCGATCCCGACGAGCGGATCCTCGAGTATCTTCCCGTCGTCGAACACCTCGGCGTGCTCCAGGAGGCAGGCTCCGTGGCGTTCCTGGGGTCGGTCGCCGAGCGCGGCTACCCGCCGCCGCGCCGGTTCTCCTTCGGCCGCTCCCCCGAGGAGCGCGGGGCGCGCCCAGACGATCCCCAGGATCCCTCCCCGGAGGCCGACGACTGGCTGCTGCTCACCGAGACGCTCGAGGCCCTCCAGGAAGGCCCGTTCGGTCCCGAGACCCCGGCAGGGGAGATCGACGCCCGCCGCGAGCGGGTCGAGGATCTCGATGCCGAGTCGCGCCGCCGGCTCTCCGATGCCGCGAAAACCTTCCAGGAGCTTCCACTCGCCCGCCGCCACGACCTCATCGAGCTCGCCCGGGCGCTCGGGGAGGGAGATCCGGAGGAGGAGCTCGACACGCTCATCGGGGCGGCCCGCTCGTGGCACCGCTGGCTCGCCTGGCGCGACCCGGCCGACCGCCATTCGATCGTAGCGCTGGAGGCGCAGGAGCGGCTCGAATGGCTCGATCGCTATGCCCGCCTCAACGCCCGGCCGATGTTCCCCGGTCCAGCAGGGCGCGGTGGCCCCGGCGGACGCGGCTTCGGTGGGGACCGATCCGGCTCGATGCGCGGCAACCGCGACGGCGCGGAGGCGCCGGGCGGGGGCGGTCTGCCCCGTCCTGCAAAGACGGCTGGTCAAGCGGAGGATCGCCCCGTTACGGCGCCCCCCGAGGACGCGCCGGAGGCGCCGTGACGACCCGTTCCCGGAGGAACGAGGCGAGTCGGGTGTTGAACGCGGTCGGATCCTCCATCGGCGTCATGTGGCCGCAGCCGGCGACGATCTCGAGCTCCGCATGGCGGATCACGGCCGCGGCGCGTTCGAGGCACTCCGGCGGTGTGATCCCATCCTCCGCACCGACGACAAGGAGCGTCGGCTGCCCGAAGCCCGTGGCGGCGGCCGTCATGTCGGGGCGATCGCCAAGCGCGGCCAGTGCCGTGCGGATCGTGGCCACGGCCGTCTGTTGAATGGTCTCCCGGAGACGTGTCTCCAGCGCGCTGCGGCCGCTCCCAAGGGAGAGCAGACGTGGCGCGAGCAAACGCGGCACCAGCGCCTCGGCGGCGATCCGCGCTCCCCAGCGGCCGACCCGTTCCGAAAGATCGACACGGCCTGCGCGGGCGGCGGGGGTGTCGGCCTCGAGTTTCGTGTCGACCAGCACGATCCCGCGGAGGCGGTCTGGGTGGCGGGCGGCGAGATGCTGGACGACATAGCCCCCCATCGAGAGGCCGCAGGCGACGACAGGTTCGTGGCACCCGAGGGCGTCGAGGATCGCCACGACCTCGTCGGCCATACCGGCGATCGAGGACGCCGTCGGACCATCGCTGCCGCCGAAGCCGGCCAGATCGGGGGCGATCAGCCGGGCGGATCCGTCGAGCGCCCCCCCCGCCGCCACGAGCGCCCATTGAGCGTCCCACATGGTGTGGTCGAGGGGGAAGCCGTGGAGGAGGACGATCGGAACCCCCGTCCCGGCCTGCCGGACCACGATCCGGCGGCCGTCGGCGAGCGTCGTCAGGAGCGGTTCCGGGACCGGCTGTGACCCACCGGACCGATCGGGATCGAGCGGGATCCGGCGCCCGGGTGGGGGCATGGTCATGGCTGTGCCGCCGCCTTCGCTGCCAGCGTCTGGAACCGCTCGAGGTTCTTTTCGATCGTGTGGTTGTGGGGTTCTTTGCGCTGCGCCAGGCTCTGCCAGCGGACGGCCCCGGCGAGATCGCCGGCGGCGGCGCGGCAGTGGGCGAGGGTGTCGAGGTAGCTCGAGTTGTCGAACGACTTCACGAGCGACTGTTTCGAATAGCGGGTCGCCTTCTCGGCATCCCCTTCGGTGTTGGCGACGAGCCAGGCCCATTCGTTGTAGCCGTTGGCATCTTCGGGCATGCCCTGGATCTCGTTCTCGATCTGCCGCAGCGCCTCGTTGATGCGGCGAACCGCGTCGGCCCGCTGGTCGGGGGTGTTGTCGGGAAGCTGGTAGAGCGCAATGAGCGAATCGACATCCTTGCCGAGTGAGCGGAGGGCCGTCTCGAGGAGCCGGCGGCGCTCGGCGGCATCGCCGCGGGCCGCCGCGGCGCAGGAGGCGAAGAAGTCGGCCCGGGCGTGGATGGCGCGGTGCTCGCGCCCGATTTGGGTGATCAGCTGCTCGACGTTGAAATCCTGGCGCGGGGGATTCGGTCCGAACAAGCGCCCCAGACAGGCCGCCGCCTCGTCCTCGCGCTCGAGCTCGTGGAGGTATTCGGCGCCGTAGATGGCGGCGTAGCAGTATTCGACCGGCGAGGACTGCGGGTCTTCGAGGATGGCGGTGTAGCAGCGCACCGCCCAGTCGACACATCCCCAGCGTGCCAAGAGGAGCGCCGCCTGGAGTTGGTCGACGTTGTCGCGCCCCCGCCCGGGGCCGCGCTGCCGGGCGAAGGCGGCATCGGCGAGGGCCGTGGCCCGGGCGAGATCACCGCGGGAGCGTTCCGCGGCCGCGGCCGCGTACATCAGCAGTGGATTGGCCGTGAGGAGGTCGGGGCGGGCGTCGTGAAGCTGGTCGACCGTCTCGGGGATGCCGAGCTCGGTCGCCCAGACGAGTTGTTCCAGGAGGCGGGGGGTGATTTGGTCGGCAGGCACCCCGGTCCACGTGGCGGCGAGGAGGGTCTTCGCCGCTGCGACGGCCTCCTCTCGCTTTCCGGCCGCGAGCAGCATGGCGATCCGCGTACGGGCGAAGAGCCGGCCGGTCTCCGTGACTTCGCCACCGCGCCGCCCGTCACCGATCTCCTCCTCCCCATCCTCGGCATCCGCCTTTCGGGACCTGTCGTCGCCGTCGGCCCGCTCGAGTTGCGACAGGGCGCTCGCCGCGCCGGCCAGCGCGGCATCGCGGGCCGCCGGCTCCGTCGCCGCGGAAAAGTCGATCACCGCTCGGGTGAAGGCCGCGGCGGGCCGCTGGCTCGATCCCAGTCCGGCGGCGGCGTGGGGGGCCAACGCCGACCACCAGCGGTTGGCCGGGTCCCATTCGCGCACCAGCAGCGCTGCGGCGAGGCGCGAGCCCTCCGGCGAGCGTTCCAGGCGGATGATCCTCGCCAGCGCCTCGATGCCGGCGTCATCGTCGATGCGGAGGAGGCGGTGCATGACGCGGACACGCTGCGAGAAGTCGCGTTGCTTGTACGACTCAAGAAACTGGGTCACCTCGGGTGGGTCGTGGGGCATGCCGAGGGGAATCGCGTCGACGAGCCAGCGGGCCCGCAGCGCCACTTCGAGATCACGGTCGAGTTCCGCCGCTGCCAGGAGGGCATCGACCGCCGCAGGGCCGATCGCCTTGAGATCGGCAGAGGCCGCCTCGCGGCGCTGAAAATCAGCGTCCCCCAACCGAGAGATGAGGGAAGCGATCGCCTCCGCCGAAGGTTCGGCGGGAATCTCCCCGATCGTTCCAGCGCAGGCGGGGATGGCGCCGATCAGAAGGGTGACAAGCCCGCAGCGGGCCAGGCCCGTACGGCGCCGGGGGTGGGTCGGTGGCATGCGCGGCAAACCTCCCTCGGGCCACGGGCGCCCGGCGACAACGGATCAGGTGGCGTCGGGTTCGATCCCCAGATCGCGGATTGTCACGAGGGCATCGAGGGGGATGCCTCGGGCGGCGAGGGTCGCGGCGGCTCCGGCCAACCGATCGATCACCGTGACGACGCGTTCGACGACGAGGCCGAACTCGATCGCCCGATCGATGGCCAACAGCGACGATCCCCCCGTGGTCGTCACATCCTCGACGATCACCACCTTCTCGCCGGGGGCGACCGGTCCCTCGATGTAGCGCTTCGTGCCGTGGTCCTTCGGCTCCTTGCGGACCATGAATCCGCGCAGGTCGAATCCGCCGACGCCGGCCATCGTCACGACGGCACTCGTCACCGGATCGGCCCCGATCGACATCCCCCCGACGGCGGCCGGGAGGGGTCCGTGGGCCCGGAGGAGGTCGAGGATCGCGCGGCCGACGAGCATCGACCCGCGGGCGTCGAGGACCACCTGCTTGGCGTCGAGGTAAAAGCTTGCTTCCCGGCCCGAGGCGAGGCGAAATGACCCGCGGCGGAGGGCCTTGGCGGTGATCAGGGGGACCAGTTCGGCGATGATCTGCGAGCGGGTTGTGTCCATTGCGGAAGTATAAGCGGGGCCCGGGATCGGGGGGGCTCAGCACGGTTTTTTTGACACCTCGGCCCGGCCCCATAGACTTCGTTGGTTGTCGCCCCCCGGCACCACCGAGGACGGTCATGCCATTCAACGCCGCGGCCCCCAGCGCAACGGGATCAGGGTCAGCCCCGGCTTTCTCGCCGACACCGCGTCGGCGGATGGCCCGGGATACCATCGGGATTCTAGCGCTGCTGGCAGCGTGCCTCACCGCGCTGGCATGGGGCCCGGCAGCCGGTGTCGCCGCCGCGGCTGATTCGCCCCCTGGTCCAGCGCCGGCCGCGGAGGGAGCGGTTGCACCGCGGGAGGTCCCGGTTGCGGTTGTGTCGCTGCGACTGCCGATCACGGGCGACCGCGACAAGCAGGTCGAGCGGACGGTGCTCCGCATTCTCGATCGGCTCCTCTCCCGCCCCGGCGAGCGCGGTGTGCTCGTGCTCCGCTTCGACGGGGCCGACGAGCCGGGCGCGGGGACGAGCGATTTCGGCCGTTCGTTCGCTCTCGCTCGGTTCCTCGCCGACCCGCGGCTCTCCGGCGTGAAGACGGTGGCTTGGCTCCCCGGGGGCGCGCGGGGCCATGCGGTGCTCGTGGCCCTGGGGTGCGAGGAGATCGTGCTCGCCCCCGATGCCGTCCTCGGGCCGGCAAACGCCGACGAACCGCTCATCGATGACGCGATGCGCGTCGTCTATGGCCAGGTCGCCGCCCGGCGGAAGACCGTGCCGCCGGCACTCGCTCAGGCCCTCCTCGATCCGCAGGCGCGCGTTGTGCGCGTGGCGACCGATGACGGCGACCAGATCGTGACCGCCGCCGAGGTGGCCGGCCTCCGCCAGCGGGCGGCGGTTCTCGACGAGGAGGAGATCGGCCCGGTGCCCCTGGCGCTGACGGGGAGGCGGGCACGCGAATTGGGCGTGGCGCGGGGCTTGGCGCGCACGCCCGCCGAGGCCGCCCGAATCCTCGGCCTGGGCGAGGTGGCCCTCGTCGCCGATCCGACCCTCGAGGGGGGATGGAGGGGAGTGCAGGTCGTTCTCTCCGGCGTGATCACGGCCGACCTCGTCGCCCGCACCCGGACGCGGATCGAGGAAGCGATCGGCTCCGGGAGGAACTTCGTCTGCCTGCGGATCGACAGCCCCGGAGGGGAACCGGAGCAGAGCCTCGTCCTGGCGGCCTATCTCGCCGGCCTCGACGCTACGCGCGTCCGCACCGTCGCCTGGGTACCGCGCGAGGCCCGCGGGGATGCGGCGCTGATTGCCACGGCGTGCGACGAACTGGTGATGGGGGCCGACGCGGTCCTCGGTGGCGAGGGGGCCGCGGCGATCGACAAGCGCCGGGCCGAGGCGATCACCGTGGCGTGGCGCGGGGGGGTGGCGAAGAAACGGGATCGGTCGTGGTCGCTGCCGGTGGCCTTGGTGGCTCCGGGGCTCGTTGTCCGCCAGGCGACCCGGGTCGGCGGCGGTCGGGTCGGCTATTTCTGTGAGGAGGAGCTGGAGCGTCTCGACGACCGCGATGCCTGGCAACCGGGGGCCGAGATCGGGGTCGGGCCGCTGCTTCTCAACGGCAGGGCGGCCGAATCGCTCGGCTTGGTGGCGCATGTCGTCGAGGGCTTCGAAGGGGTAGCCCGCGCCTACGGGCTGGAGGGGGATGTGGCGCTCGCCGCACCGGGGTGGGCCGACACGCTCCTCGATGCCCTCGCCAGCCCCGGGATCGCCTGGCTGCTCCTCGTCATCGGGGGCGCGGGGCTGTACATCGAGCTCCACACCCCCGGGATCGGCTTCGGGGGTTTCATCGCCATGGTGGCGTTCATCATCTATTTCTGGAGCAACCATCTCCACGGCACGAGCGGATGGCTCGAGGTGATGCTGTTCCTCGCCGGACTGATCTGTCTGGCGGCGGAGATCTTCGTCTTTCCAGGCTTCGGCATCCTCGGGCTCGGCGGCGGTCTGCTCATGGTGGCGTCGCTGATCCTCGCCAGCCAGTCGTTCGTTCTCCCCACCAATGCCTATCAATTCCGGCAACTCCAGTGGTCGCTCCTCGGGATCATCGGGGCCGCGGTCGGCGTCACGATCCTTGCGATCGTCGCCCGGCGCTGGCTCCCCGAGTCGCGCCTCTTCCGGCATGTCCTCCTCGCCCCTCCCGGCGAGCATGAGTCCGACAGCCTCGGCGATCCCCTCGAGATCCTCGTCGGCCGGGAGGGGGAGACGACATCGCGGCTCGCCCCCTCAGGAAAAGCGCGGATCGGCGGTGAGATCCACGACGTTGCCAGCGACGGACATCTGATCGAGCCGGGGATGCCGGTGGAGGTGGTGGCGGTCCGCGGTGGGCGGCTGCTGGTCCGCGCCGTCCCCGCCGGGGCGCGGGGAACACACGGATGAGCCCGGTCGTGTGGGTCGCCGCGCTGTTTCTCGTCGGGATCGGGGTCATGATCCTCGAGGTCTTCGTTCCTTCAGGGGGCGTGCTCGCGTTCGTCAGTCTGGCGGCGATCATTGCCGCGATCGCCACCGCCTTCCTCGAGCTTGGGCCCGGTGCCGGCACCGGGATGATCGCCCTTTCGGTGGCCGTCGTGCCGGCGATCATCGGATTGGCGTTCCGTTGGTTCCCGGAGACGCCCCTCGGTCGGCGCGTTCTCCCGCCCCCCCCGCAGCCGGATGACGTCGTGCCCGACGCCCCGCGGCGGCAGCGGGCCCGCGACCTCATCGGCCAAGCCGGGCGGACGACGATCGATCTCCTTCCCTGGGGAACGGTGACCATCGGGACGGAGACCATCGACGGGGTGAGTGAAGGGGGCCCGATCGACGCCGGCACGGAGGTGGTCGTCGTGGCGGCCCAGGGAGCGGCGGTGGTCGTGCGCCCCCTTTCGCGGGAGGAAGAAAGTGACGGCCGGCGCCGGGACGGGGCGGAACGGGCGGACGAACCGGAAAAACCGTCGCCCCCGGAAGCGCCCCGGCTCTCTCCGACCCTCGAGAACTTCACCTTCGAGTCATTCGACGCCCCCGACGCTTGACTGGGGGCTTCCCCGGAACAACGCTG